>JBKJNV010000423.1:0-7981 GCA_046593435.1 Roseomonas sp. | reverse complement strand
GCTGCGGCCGCTGCAGGATCACGCAGCTGTCCGGCTGGTGGCCGGCCAGCTGCAGGGCCCGGTCGAGCAGCGGTTTGTACTCCACCAGCCGGCTCGGTTCGACGCCGCAGGACGCCGAGACGATCACCTTGGGCCGGGCGTCGTCGATCCGGGCGGCCAGCTCCGCCGAAGCGAAGCCGCCGAACACCACCGAGTGCACCGCGCCGAGGCGCGCGCAAGCCAGCATGCCGATCGCGGCCTCAGGCACCATGGGCATGTAGATGATGACGCGGTCGCCCTTGGTCACGCCGCGGGCGGCCATGGCACCGGCGAGGCGCTCCACCCGAGCCAGCAATTCCGCATAGGTGATGCGGGCCTGCTGCCCGGTCATCGGGCTGTCCCAGATATAGGCGGCATGGTCCCCACGACCGGCGGCGACATGACGGTCGAGGGCGTTGTGGCAGGTGTTCAGCACGCCATCGGGGAACCAGCGGCCATAGACGCCAAGGGCCGGGTCGAAGGCGCGGGTGGGTGGCGTGATCCAGTCGATGCCGCGCGCGGCGTGCAGCCACCAGGCTTCCGGGTTGTCCCGCCACTGCGCATAGGCGAGGTCGTAGCCGGCGCTGTTGGCCATTGGATTTACTCCCTGAAACGCGGCGGGGGCGACCGGCTTGCGCCAGACGCCCCCACCATTCTCTCACACCGGGCGGGGCCCGGCGCTGATCATTTACGCTCGTCGGCGAAGAGGTCCCGCTTGTAGGTCTCAGGCACGAAGAACAGGCCGATCACGACGCACGCGAGCGCGATGACGACCGGGTACCACAGGCCGTAATACACGTCGCCCGTCTGCGCGATCATGGCGAAGGCGGTTGCCGGCATCAGGCCGCCGAACCAGCCATTGCCGATGTGATAGGGCAGCGACATCGATGTGTAGCGGATGCGGGTGGGGAACAATTCCACCAGCGCCGCCGCGATCGGGCCGTAGACCATGGTCACGTAGATGACCATGAGCGTGAGGATGGCGATCAGCACTGCGGGCTGTGCGCGGAAGATGTCGAAGGGGTTCGACATCTTCACCACCGACGGGTTCGACGCCGAGGGGTAGCCGGCCGTCGTCAGCGCCCGGGTAAGATCGGCCGCGAAGGTCGCATTGCCGGCAACCTGGATGGGGGTGCCGTTGGCGATGCGGATGGTGGCCGCGGTGCCGGTCGGGGCGGTCTCTACCGCGTAGTTCACCGAGGCGCGCGCAAGTGCGGCCTTGGCGATGTCGCAGGGCTGGGTGAAGCGCGCCGTGCCCGTGGGGTTGAACTGGAAGGAGCAGAGGGCCGGGTCCGTCACCACCCGCACTTCGATGGTGGCGTGCGCGCGGGCCAGGGCCGGGTTGGCTTCCTCGCTCAGCAGGTGGAACAGCGGGAAATAGGTGAGCGCGGCGAGCAGGCAGCCGCTGAGGATGATGGGCTTGCGGCCGATCTTGTCGGACAGCCAGCCGAAGAAGATGAAGCCGCCGGAGCCCAGCACCAGCGACCAGGCGACCAGCATGTTCTGGGTGAAGGTATCCACCTTGAGGACCGCGCCGAGGAAGAACAGCACGTAGAACTGGCCGGTGTACCAGACGACCGCCTGGCCCATGACCAGGCCGAGCAGCGCGAACAGCGCGATCTTGGCGTTCTTCCACTGGCCGAAAGCCTCGCCGAGCGGTGCCTTGGACTGGGTGCCGGCGGCCTTCATGCGCTGGAAGGCCGGGCTTTCTTCCATCTGGAGCCGGATCCAGACCGAGATGCCGAGCAGCACGACGGAGATCAGGAACGGGATGCGCCAGCCCCAGGCGGTGAAGGCCTCCTCGCCCACCGCGAGGCGGGTGAACAGGATGACGAGGAGGGAGAGGAACAGGCCCGCCGTTGCGGTGACCTGGATGAAGCTGGTGTAGAAGCCGCGCCGGCCGTTCGGCGCGTGCTCCGCGACATAGGTCGCGGCACCGCCGTATTCGCCGCCAAGGGCGAGGCCCTGCAACATGCGCAGGATGATCAGGATGATCGGTGCCGCGATGCCGATGGTCTCCGAGGTGGGCAGGATGCCCACGGCGAAGGTCGCGGCGCCCATGATCACAATGGTGACCAGGAAGGTGTATTTGCGCCCGACGAGATCGCCCAGGCGGCCGAACACCAGGGCGCCGAAGGGGCGAACCAGGAAGCCGGCGGCGAAGGCCAGCAGCGCAAAGACGTTGCGCGTGCCTTCTGGAAATTGGCTGAAGAAGTTGGCGCCGATGACGACGGCCAGCGAACCGAACAGGTAGAAATCATACCATTCGAATACGGTGCCGAGCGATGAGGCGATAATGACCTTACGCTCTTCCTTCGTCATTGGACGCGCTTTTGCGTCTACGTCTTCTAAGGCAATACTCACGGTGTCTTCTCCCCTATTTCCCGGTCATCACGCCGGTGGTTGGAAAGCCGATGCCCCCGCATGACGTCCGCCGCTGTGCAACGACGAGTCTCGGCTTTCCCATATCGGACTTAGCGCATGGAATATGGAAAATGAAAGACTGCAGTGACTTAAATCACCACTATCTCCACCGCTGCGGCGTTGTCGCACCGAAGCGCTCTTCCCTTTTTCCATCTCGGGGCGCGACTATGGCCCCCGCCTCTCGGAGGACATCCCGATGGATGTGCTTGTTCGCCTCGCTGATCGTGCGATTCGCCGGCTCTGCACCCCGCCCGGCCTCGGGCTCGTGCTGGTCATGCTTGCTTTTGCGCATACGCCCCCGATCGCGCTCCGTTTTGCCGGGCATGTCGCGGGGCTGACCGGGCTTGCGCTGCTGATCGCGTCCTGGCGGGCGCCGCGGCGCGACCTGCGGCACTCGCCGCTGTGGCGCCGGCTGGGGGCGGAGGCGGAGGCCCTCGCCCGGGTGGTCTCCGGTGAAGCGGTGCAGGCACAGCTCGCGCGGACCTTGCAGGCGCGGCTGTTGTGGCATGCCGAGCGCCTGGGTGCGCTGGCGCTGACGCTCTGGGCCGCGTCGCTTCTGGCCGGCTTGCCGCCCTTCGCGCGGGGCTGAGCGGCGTCAGTCCTCAGCCATGGCCCAGGCGTCCGGCGTTGCGTCGCCGGGGCAGCTGGCCGCGCGGCGTTGCAGATAGGCGCTGCGGAACGTCGCGTAGGGATCAAGGCTTTCCGTGCTGATGCGCAGGATCATCGGGTGCTGTTCGGCATAGGCGTTGAAGTGCTCGGTCACGCTCCAGGCGAATAGCGCATCGCCGCCGACGGCATGGGTGAGGGCGGTGGAGGTCGCGGCCAGCGCCGCTGCGTCGCGCAGCGTGGAGGGGCCGAGGATTGGCAGCATCAGGAAGGGGCCGGAGGGCACCCCCCAGCGGCAGAGTGCATCGCCCAGGCCCATCGCGGCGCGGGGATAGCCGAGCGCGGCCGCGGCGTCGCGCGTGCCGCCGATGCCCAGGGTGGTGTTGATGGCGAAGCGGGCGGCGGCATTGCCGGCCTGGGCGAATTCCCCCGCAAGCGTGGCGCTGACCGCCGTAATCGGCTCGCCGAGGTTGGCGGCGGCGTGGGTGATGCCCTCCCGCACGGTGGGCGGCGTGTGGGTGCGGTAGAGTGTCGCGAGCGGGCTGAACACATGGCTGTGCAACGCAAGGTTCAGCGCATGGACGCGACGGTTCGCGCCCTCGAAGGGGTCTTCGGCGGCGAGTGCGGGGCCGGCGGTGAGCACGATGAGGGCGAACGGCAGGCTGCGGCGCATACGGGACAATCCCTGGCTGAATTCAGGCTTGTTCGAGTGTAGCCGCATCGGGGGGCGGAAAGCTCGTGCGAACACGCCCCAGCGCGGTGCCGAAACCCCAGTCGATCGCCTGCCCGGACTGCGGGGTGATCCCCGGCGCGAGGCCGGCCACCATCAGCAGGGCACCGGCGGGCAGGCCGCCGAGGCGCCGCGCGGCGGCGATGGCCGGGGCGAGGGCAGCGGCCACGTCGATGACCGGCCCGCGGGCCACCAGGCGTGCGGTGCCCATCGGCCGGCGGCGGCCGAGGATGATGAGGCCCAGACCGGCGAGGTCGGCGGCGCAGGCGGGGGCATCGGGTGGGCCGTCGCGGAAGCGGGAGGCAGCGACATCGATCGCGGCGTGCATCCCCGCCCATTGCGGGGCGGTGTCCTCGGACAGGTCGGCCGCGAGCACGCCGATGAGTGCGGGGCTCGCAGCCGCATGGGGCAGGGCGGAGAGCGCGATGCCGCTGCCATTGGGCAGCAGGCGCGTCCCCACGAGCGGGCCGGCGACGCCACCGGGGCCGATGCGCAGGCCGATCGGCGTGGCGCCGAGCGCTTCGAGCAGGGCGCCGGCCGCGTCCTCCCCTTCGGCGAGCGTGCGCGGTGCAAGCTCGGCGGGCAGTGGTGCCAGCAGGTTGCCGGTCTCGACCGCTTCGGCGAGCCAGCGGGCGGTCGCGTCCGCGCGCTCCATGGCGCTCAATTCAGCCGCGGCAGGACCACTTCCTCCTCCTGGAAGCCGCCAGGAGGGGGCTGGTCGATCTGCAGCGTGGGCGTATTGCTGCCGCTGCCGCCATACAGCGTGCGGGGCAGGTAATGCACCAGCCCGGGGAAGGCATAGGTCAACAGCATGCAGACAATGACGATGTAGATGAAGGGCATGCAGCCCTTGAAGATATCCTCCAGGCGGACGTGCTTGGGTGCCACGCCCTTGAGGTAAAAAGCAGCCATGGCCACGGGCGGCGACAGGAAGCTGGTCTGCAGGTTGAGCGCCACGATGATGCCGAAGAACAGCGGATCGACGCCGAAATCATCCAGCAGCGGCAGGAAGATGGGGACGAAGATGACGATGATCTCGGTCCATTCCAGCGGCCAGCCCAGGATGAAGATCAGCAACTGCGCGAGCACCATGAAGGTGAAGCTGTTCAGCGGCAGCGACTTGAAGAACTGCTCGACCAGATCCTGCCCGCCGAGATAGCCGAAGACGGAGCTGAAAATCGCCGAGCCAACGAACAGCCAGCACACCATCGCGGAGGTTCGCGCGGTCAGGTAGACGCTCTCGCGCAGCTTGGCGAAGCTGAAGCTGCGATAGGCGATCGCCAGGATGACCGACCCGAGTGAGCCCATCGCCGCTGCCTCGGATGGCGTGGCAAGGCCCAGCAGGATGCATCCCAGCACCAGGCCGATCAGGATCGCGAGCGGGAAGAACGAGGTTGCGAGCGAAAGCAGGATGGTGCCGAAGGGGATGTTCACCTGCTCGGGCGGCAGGCGCGGCGCCATCTCCGGCTTGAGCAGCGCGATGATGATCACGTACAGGATGTAGCAGCCGGCCAGCATCAGGCCGGGGATGAAGGCCGCGGCATAGAGCTGCACCACCGAGACACCGGCGGTCGCGCCATACAGGATCAGCATGATCGAGGGCGGGATCAGGATGCCGAGGCAGCCGCCGGCTGCGACAACGCCGGTCGCGAGCTTCACGTCATAGCCCGCGCGCAGCATGGCGGGCAGCGCGAGCAGGCCCATCAACGTGACCACCGCACCGACGATGCCGGTGGCGGTCGCGAACAGGGCGCAGGTGACGAGGGTGGCCACCGCGAGGGAGCCGGGGATATTGCCCGAGGCCATCTGCAGCGCACGGAACAGCCGGTCGAGGATGTTCGCGCGCTCGATGATGTAGCCCATGAAGACGAAGAGTGGGACCGAGAGCAGCACGTCGTTCGACATCACCGCATAGGTGCGCTGGACCAGCAGGTCGAAGACGCGTTCCTGCATGCCGAGGTAGCCGAAGAACAGGCCCATCGCCATCAGGGTGAAGGCGATCGGGAAGCCCAGCATGATGAAGAACAGGAACAGGAAAAGCTGGGTCAGCCCCAGCATGCCATCACTCATCATCAAACGGGGCCCTTCCCGGCGGCAAGATCGGCGGCGAGTGCCTCGGCACCCTTGGCCTCGGCGGCGGCGAGGATGGTCTGCTCCAGCTCCTCGACATCGGACAGGCGGCCCGGCCAGACGCCATCGCGGATGCAGGTGATGCAGCGCGCCACCTCGGCCAGGCCCTGCAGCAGCAGCAGCCCGCCCACGATCGGGATCAGCAACTTGAACGGCCAGAGCAGCGGGCCGGAAGGGCTGAACGCAGAGCGTTCATTCTGCGCGTAGGACTGGGTGAAGAAGGTCCAGCCCGAAATCATGAAGGCGAAGATCGCGGGAAAGAAGAACAGTATGTACAGGGTGAGATCGAGCTTGGCCTGCGTGGTGGGGCGGAAGCTGCGATAGACGAAGTCACCGCGGACATGGCCGTTGCGGCTGAGCGCATAGGCGCCCGCCATCATGAACAGCGTCCCGTACAGCATGTAGGACACGTCGTAGGCCCAGGTGGTCGGGGCGCGGAAGACGTAGCGGACGAAGACCTCGTAGACCACGACGCCGGTGAGCAGCACGATGCACCAGGCGAAGGCCTGGCCGACGAATGTGCTCAGCCGGTCGATGCCGAAGAGCAGGCTTTGCATGGCGACATCCCTGAGACAAGCGCCGCCGCCCCCTCACGGAAGCGGCGGCGGCATGCTGGCGCTGCGGCGGATCAGCCGCGCGCGAAGAAGTGGTTGAAGGACACGACCGAGCTTGCCTCGTAGCGGAGGAAGAAGCTGGAGACGCGGCGGCACCATTCGCGCTGGCTGTCGCAGACCTTCTTGAAGAAGGGGCCGGCGGCCGGCGAGGAGTTGTCGCCTTCCAGACGCGCGATGACCCGGTCCCAGGCCTGGAGCTGCGCATCGAGGATCGGTCGCGGGGTGGCCCGAACGTTGACGCCCTGGGTCTGCGCCATCGCGAGCAGATCGCGCGAGTAGCGATCCTGCAGCTTCCACGACATGTCCGACGACGCACTTTCGGAGGAATACTTCAGCACTGCCTGCAATTCGGCCGGCAGCGCATCGTATTTCGGCTTGTTGAACAGGATCTCGAAGCTTTCGGTGCGCTGGTGATAGCTCTGGATCATGTAGTTCTTGGCGACGTCGGGGAAGCCCAGGAGGCGGTCCGAGGTGGGGTTGTTGAACTCTGCGCCGTCGATGACGCCACGTTCCAGCGCGGGCACGATCTCACCGCCGGGCAGCGACGTGACGGCGGCACCCATCTCGTTGAACAGGTCGGCGGCGAGGCCGACGGTGCGGTACTTCAGGCCGCGGATCTGCTCGACGCGCTCGATCGGGGTGCGGAACCAGCCCAACGGCTGGGTCGGCATCGGGCCGGTCATGAAGGACACGCAGTTCACGCGCGCGATGTCGCCGAGCAATTCGCGGTACAGCGCTTCGCCGCCACCATAATGGTACCAGCCGAGCAGTTGGTTGGCGTCGCCGAACCAGGGCGGCGAGGTGCCGAACAGCGAGAAGGCCTTGTTCTTGCCGAACCAATAGGCGGGCACGCCGTGGCCGCCATCGAGTGTACCGGCAGAGACCGCATCGAGCAGCTGAAAGGCGCCGACGACGGCGCCGGCGGCGAGCAGATCCAGGCGCAGGCGTCCACCGGCCATGGCGTTGACGCGGGACACGAAGTCGCCGGCGAATTCGTGGAAGATGTCGCGCTGCGGCCAGGTGGACTGAAAGCGCAGCGTCACCGTCTGGGCGCGGCTGACATTGGGCATGGCGAGCACGGCGGTGCCGGCTGCGGCGGCGGCGGCGCCAGCGAGGAAGCCCCGGCGCGCGGGCGGCGTTGCGGCATCTGCTGTGTCGTTCATTACGATTCTCCCGGACGGTTGAGCCATGCGGCTATCGTTGGAGCCGCAGCAGCACCCTGCATAACTGTATAGGGCTGGTCTTCGCAATCTCCCTTTTGGAACAATGCGCTGTTGACGCCGGCAAAGGGCTGCGCGATCAACAACGGTGAATGGAGTAACGCATCGGATGTCCAGCCAAGTGGCTCATATTGCTGCGCTGCGACACGAGGCGGGGTACTGTCTTGACGAATCCGTGGGCCATTTGCTGCGCCGCGCGCACCAGCGCCATGTCGC
This sequence comes from Roseomonas sp., assembly GCA_046593435.1. Classification (GTDB taxonomy): domain Bacteria; phylum Pseudomonadota; class Alphaproteobacteria; order Acetobacterales; family Acetobacteraceae; genus Plastoroseomonas. Next base: position 23 of record JBKJNV010000423.1, on the reverse strand, counting down.
GCAATTCCAGATCCGTTCCGGCG
>JBKJNV010000361.1:0-7375 GCA_046593435.1 Roseomonas sp. | reverse complement strand
AGGCCGACGCCGGGCTGGCGCAGCACGCGCAGGAAGCTCTGCTCGGCGCGGTAGTCCGGGTGGTCATGGCTGCCGATGTCGGAAACCCAGCAGGCGGCGCTGCGCAGCGCCGCCTCGGCCTCGCTCTCCTCCGGGAACAACGCAGCCGTCCACTCGGTCAACGCCTGGGGAAGGCTCAGGTCGCGTCCGAATTTGGCGGCGAGGTCACGGGCGGCGGCTGACAGGGGCTGCTCACGCTGCACGTCTTCGTCGAGCAGACCGGCATACCAGCCCTCGCGCAGTCCGTTGGCGGAGAAAACCACGCGCGCTGCGCCGGTGGCGCGCAGCAGGCGGCGCAGCACCACGGCGGCGAAGGGCAGATCGGCCAGGCGCTTGACCGGCGCACCTGCCATGCGTTCCAGCGTGCGCCGCGTCGCTGCGGTGACAACGCCGGCGAGGTCGCGCGCTTCTTCCCTCTTGAGGCCGTAGTGATGCACGATGAACAGCGGATAGGCGGTCTGTGCGATGTGCATCCGGGCCAAAGCGCGGAAGGCGCCGCCGACCAGGTATAGGTCGCGGCCTTCTCCCTTCTTCAGCCAGGAGACGCCGCTGAGTTCCTTCTCGACCACGGCGCGGGCGCGCACCACATCGCCATTGGCGCGCTCAGCGAGGCGGATGGCGCCAATCGGCAGGCTGGCGACATGGCCGACGCGCCCATGGCGGAGTTCCACCAGTTCGAGAGAGCCGCCGCCCAGGTCACCCAGCACGCCATCGGCCTCGGGGAAGCCCAGCAGCAGGCCATCGGCAGACAGCCGCGCCTCCTCCTCACCGGCGAGGATTCGGATCGGCACATCGGGCATGCGCTCGCGCAGGGCAGCGACAAAGGCTTCGCCATTCTGGGCGTCGCGTACCGCGGCCGTGGCCAGCACCTGCAACGGGTCGGCGGCCATCGCGCGTGCAACGGCGTGGTAGCGCTGCATGATGGTCAGCGCCTGCTCGATCGCTTCGGGGTTGAGCTGCCCGCTCGCCTGCAGGCCGCGCCCCAGGCCCAGCACCGCCTTCTCGTTGAAGATGGCAACCGGGTTGCGGCCGCGGCCTTCGAACACCACCAGCCGCACGGAGTTGGACCCCAAGTCGACGACGCCGGATCGATCGGTGGTGCGCGGTGCCACCTGGATGGCGCGATGTTTCTTGTGGGCCAATCAAGCGGCTCCGCCGGTATGCGTCATGGCGATCAATCCTGGGCAATCCTGTCCTGGCGGTTGCGCTTGCCGGCCGCAACGCGCGGCGGGCGGCTGAGCGCGCTGCCTCGGCCGGACAGCGAGGGGTTCGTCATGAAGTACTCATGTGCGGAGACGGGGCTGGTCCCGGCGCGGGTGCGGACATAGGCGCCGTCGCTACCCAGGTCCCAGCTTTGCATCGTATCCTTCAGGTTCACCACCATGATCTGGTCCAGAACCTGAGCATGTACGGTGGCGTTTTCGATCGGCACCAGGGTTTCCACACGCCAGTCCATGTTGCGCGCCATCCAGTCGGCCGAGGAGATGTACACCTTCGCGCGCCGGTTCGGCAGCTTGCCGCCATTGCCGAAGGCATAGATGCGGCTGTGTTCGAGGAAGCGCCCGACGATCGACTTCACGCGGATGTTCGCGCTCATTCCCGCAACGCCCGGGCGCAGACAGCAAATGCCGCGAATGACGCATTCCACCTGCACGCCCGCATTGGAGGCGCGGTAAAGCGCGTCAATCAGCTGTTCATCGACCAGGCTGTTCATCTTGAGCCAGATTGCCGCAGGCTTGTCATCGCGCGCGAAGGCGATCTCGCGTTCGATCAGGGCCAGCAGCGTCGGGCGGATGGTCAGCGGCGAGAAGGCCAGCGCCTGCATCGTGTCGGGCCGGGCATAGCCGGTCATGTAGTTGAACAGCTTCTGCGCATCGCGCGTCAGCGCCGGGTCGGTCGTGAAGAAGCTGAGGTCGGTGTAGATGCGCGCGGTGACCGGGTGGTAGTTGCCGGTGCCGAAATGGGCGTAGCTGCGCAGCGTCGCGCCTTCGCGCCGCACCACCAGCGAAACCTTGGCGTGGGTCTTCAGCTCCACAAAGCCATAGACCACCTGCACGCCTGCGCTTTCCAGCTCGCGCGCGAGGGCGATGTTGCGCTCCTCGTCGAAGCGCGCCTTCAGCTCGACCATGGCCGTGACGGATTTGCCCGCCTCGGCCGCCTCGATCAGCGCCTTCGCGATCGGGCTGTCGCGGGTGGTGCGATACAGCGTCTGCTTGATCGCGAGCACATTGGGGTCATGCGCGGCCTGGCGCAGGAACTGCACCACCACGTCGAAGCTCTCATAGGGGTGATGGACCACGATGTCCTTGGCCCGGATGGCGGCGAAGCAGTCGCCGCCGAAGTCGAGCACGCGTTCGGGAAAGCGCGGCGTATAGGGGGTGAATTGCAGGTCCGGCCGGTCATCGACGATCAGCTGGCGCAGGTCCGCGACGCCGAGCAGCCCATCGACCACGAACAGGTTGCCGCGCTCGGCATCCAGCTCCTCGATGACGAAGGCCACCACGTCGGGCGGCGTCTCGGCTGTGACGGAGACCCGGATGGCCTTGCCGCGGCGGCGGCGCTTCAGCGCGCTCTCATAGCTACGCACCAGGTCTTCCGCCTCCTCGGCGAATTCCACGTCGGTGTCGCGGATCAGGCGGAACTGGCCCTGCTCGGCTGAGAGGAAGCCGGGAAAAAGCCGGTCGAGAAACAACCCGATTAAGTCTTCGAGGATCAGGAAGCGGATTGCCGGCTGGCCGCGCGTGGCATCGGCCGCGGCGTCGGGCGGCAGGCGAATGAAGCGGTCCACCTGGGGGGGGAGCGGCAGCAGCGCGCGCATGACCCCGCCATCCTCCTCGCGCACCAGCTTGAACACCAGACACAGCGCGAGGTTTGCGATGAAGGGGAAGGGATGCGCCGGATCCACCGCGAGCGGCGTGAGGACAGGGAAGACCCGGTCCATGAAGTAGTCCTGCAGCCACTCCTTATCCGCCTTGCTGAGCTCGTCGGGCTGCACCACGGCGACCCCGGCCGCGCGCAGCAGGGCGCACAGTTCGACCCAGCTGCGTTGCTGCTCCGCGATCAGGTTCTGCGCCTCGTCATGGATGGCCGCGAGCTGCTGCCCGGGCGTGCGGCCATCGGGGGAGACCTTGGCGACGCCGGCGCGCTCCTGCCCGATCAGGCCGGCGACGCGCACCGAGTAGAACTCATCGAGGTTGGAGGCGGAGATCGCCACGAAGCGCAACCGCTCGAGCAGCGGATGCCGCGGGTTGGCCGCCTCCTCCAGAACGCGGTGGTTGAAGGCCAGCCAGGACAGCTCGCGATTGATGAAACGGTCGGGGCTATCGGCCGCAAGCGCGGGGGCGATGTCGGTCTGCGCGTCCATGGCAGCGGCCTTTCTTCCAAACGGGCGCAGGCTACAGCAGCGAAGGGCCGTCCGGCGAGCCGCGCCCGGTCGATTCCTCCAAACCGTCATCTGCGCCCTGCAAGCCTTCCCAGCCGGCCAGGGCGCGGCGCACCAATGGCCGGGTGACGGCGCCGGACTCAGCGAGGGCCAGCCGGTCGATCCGAGCGACCGCCTCGCCCAGCGCCGCGGCCGAGCGCGGCAGGAGGTTCCGCAGCCAGGACTGGACCTCGGCCGGGACCAGCACCTGCCGATCCGCAAACATTTTTGTCATCAGCGCCGCGAGCAACCCATCCGAGGGGGCTCCGATGCCAGCCGCCGCGGTGGCACGCAGGCGGGAGGCAAGGTCAGGCAGACAGACGGGCCAGCGCGCAGGCGCCGCGCGTCCGGTCATCAGCAAGGACAGACGACCCTCGCCGCAGAGGTTGATCAGGTGGAACAGCGCCGGCTCCTCCGCGGCGCAATCGGCATCGTCGAGCACCAGGCCAGGGCCGGCAGGCGCCGGCAGCCCACGCAGCGTTGCGGCCTCCATGCGGCCCCAGCCGCGCTCGGCGGCGATGACGGAGAGCAGATGGGATTTTCCGGTCCCCGGAGCACCGAACAGGCAGAAGCGTCCGCCGGGCCAGGCCTCAGGCCGGTCGAGCCAGGCCAGCGCCTCCTTGTTCGAGGCATCCTCGATGAAGTCGGCGCGCGCGCGGGAGGGTGTGGGCGGCAGGCCCAGCGCCAATTGCCGCGCGGCGAATGGGCGCGTCATGGCACGGGCGCCTGACCGCGAAGGACACCAAAACGGCCCGCCTTGCGCCCGGCGCTTGAGGGCACATAAAACGGCCCGCATTGCGGGCCGCGAGCCCGAATGGGCGAACGCCGGAAGTCCGGCGAGCCAAGCACGCGGAGCGTGCGCCCGGTGCTTGAGGGCACTATAAACCCGTCCGTGGCGGGTCGAGGTAGAGCGGGCTTTCCAGGTAGCGGCGCAGCCAGTAGCGCGTGATGACGCCGATGGCCGCCGCGATGGGAACCGCCAGCAGCACACCCAGGAAGCCGAAGGCCACGCCGCCGGCGAACAGCGCAAAGATCACCCACACGGCGTGCAACTCGACCCGGTCGCCCAACAGGCGCGGGTAGATGATGTAGCCCTCCACGATCTGCCCCACCACGAAGACGGCGGCCACCAGCGCCACGCCGGTCCAGTTGCCGTACTGCCCCACGGCCAGCAGCATCGCCGCGATGAAGCCGGTGAGGCTGCCGATATAGGGGATGAAGGACAGCACCCCGGTGACCAGCCCAACGGTCAGTCCGAGTTCCAGCCCCACCAGTTGCAGCCCGGCCGCATAGATTATCGCGAGTATGGCGCAGCAGATCAGCTGCCCGCGCAGCCAGGCCGCCAGCACCCGGTCCATGTCGCGCCCGAGCGCCCGAAGCGTGGAGGCCGAGCGCCGCGGCAGCCAGCTCTCGATGCGCGCGATCATCCCCTGCCAGTCGCGCAGCAGGTAGAAGGCAACGATGGGCATCACCACCGCAAGCATGAAGATATTGGCCAGCGCGAAGCCGCCACCGATGAGCCGCGTGGCCGAACTGCCGAGGTAGGACAGGAAGGACGCCACCTGCCCCACCGCCAGCTCACGCAGGCGCACATCGACCAACTCCGGCCCCAGGGCCTCCTCCAGCCGCAGCAACGTATCGCGCAGCGCGGTGCCGATGCCCGCGACATAGCTCGGCAACCGCGTCACCAGCACACCGATCTGCGCGATCAGCAGCGGATAGAGCAGCAGCAGCGCCAGCAGCGCGGCGGCCGAGAGCAACAGGATCAGCAGCGCGGCGGCGAGCCCCCGCGGCATCCCCATTCGTTGCAGCCGCGTCGTCGGCGGATCGAGGAAATACGCGATGACGGCGGCCAGCACGAAGGGCGTCAGGATGGATTGGAACAGCCATAATGCGAAGACAAGCCCACCCAGGAACCCGGCGATGAGCGCTGCGCGCTGGGTGCGCGTGGCGCGCAGCGGCGCGGCCGGCGGCAGCAACGTGCCGCGCCCGGGCGGCGGCGCACCGCTCATGCGCAGCACTCCCTGGAAGGTGACGCCCGACGGATCACAGCGTCGCTCACGCCCCGTGGCCTCGCGCAGCGCGGACCACATAGATGCCGCCCGAGGCCAGCGTGGACGCCGCGGTGAGCCACAGCGCCGCTTGCACCAGCATTGCCGGCGCACTGGCCAGGGCCAGCGCCGCGAGCGCGATCTGCAGCGCGGTATTCGCCTTGCTCACCAAATTGGGCTCGATCGGCATGCGGTGCCCGGCCACCCAAAGCGCAAAATAGCCGCCCACGATCAGCAGGTCGCGGAAGACGACCAGCACCGCGATCCAGTCCGGCAGCACGCCGACCGCGGCCAGCGTCACATAGACGGAGACGAGCAGCGCCTTGTCCGCCAGGGGGTCCAGCACCGCGCCGAGTGCGGAGCGCGTCCCGGTGGCCCGCGCCAGCCAGCCATCCAGCGCATCCGACACGCCGGCTGCGACGAAGACCATCAGGGCCAGCTCCAGCCGGCCGCGCAGGATGAGCAGCACCACCGCCGGCACGGCACACAGCCGCGCAAGGGTGATGAGGTTGGGCCAAGTGAGCGGACCCCGCCTTTGATCAGGAACGTGAGCCAAGGCCGACGCGCCAGGGATCCGGCGCCCCGGCCTGGGGTGCCAGGAGGATGCCGGACTCCGCGAGCGCCTCGGCGGCGGCGGGCGGGGCGGCACGCAGCGCAATGCGCAGTCGGGCGCGGTCGACCGAGATCGCCACCACGTCGATGCGGGCAACTTCCGGCGCGGCGGCCAGGCGGCGCCGGATCTCCAGCCACTCGGCCATGCCGCCATAGCGCGCGATGGCCTCGACCGTCGCGACGGTGGCCATGTTGCGCGGTGCGAGCGCCGTCTCGGGATCGACGCCGGACAGGACGGCCTGGCTGCCGCTGCGGCGGAAATTCACCGTCACCACGCCCGCATAACGGGTGGGGCCGGTGCGTTCCTCCTCGATGACAATGGATTCCACCAGCGCCTCGATCTGTGAATCCGACAAGCCGCGGGCGGCGTTGTCGCCCGCCACGCGGCCCCAGGCGATGCGCCGCGCCGAGGCGAGCGCCCGGTCGCGCGCGACCACGCCGTTCTCGGCGGTGGCTTCCGCCGGTACGCCGCGCTGCGAATATTCGGCCTGCTGCGCCTGCGCAGGCAACGCCAGCAGGATCAGCCCCATGACGATCAGCATTGCGCCGAGCCGCGCGCCATGGTTCACCGCGCTCGACCACCCGCGCCGGGAGCATCCCCGCATTGCCGCGCCTTCCTGCCAAGAGCCTCACCAAGCCCATAGCGCATCGGAGCCCGCCATGACCAGCCTCACCTACCGCGACGCGGGCGTGGACATCGATGCCGGCGACGCGCTGGTGGACGCGATCAAGCCGCTGGCGAAATCCACCGGCCGGCGCGGCGCCATGGGTGGGCTCGGCGGCTTCGGCGCACTGTTCGACCTCAAGGCGGCTGGCTTTTCCGACCCCATCCTGGTCTCCTCGACCGATGGGGTGGGCACCAAGCTCAAGCTCGCGATCGATGCCGGCAACCATGACCATGTCGGCGTGGACCTGGTCGCCATGTGCGTGAACGACCTGGTGGTGGCCGGCGCCGAGCCGCTGTTCTTCCTCGATTACTACGCGACGGGGAAGCTGCGGGTGGACCAGGCGCGCGCGGTCGTCGCCGGCATCGCGGAAGGTTGCCGGCAGGCCGGCTGCGCCCTTGTGGGCGGCGAGACGGCCGAGATGCCCGGCCTCTACGGGCCGAAGGAGTTCGATCTCGCGGGCTTCTGCGTGGGTCTCGCCGAGAAGGAGCACCTCATCGACGGCTCGAAGATCGCCGATGGCGACATCGTGATCGGCATCGCGTCGAGCGGTCTGCACTCGAACGGCTTCTCTCTCGTGAGGAAGG
>JBKJNV010000007.1:0-7244 GCA_046593435.1 Roseomonas sp. | reverse complement strand
GCAGGGCTTCAATGTTGAGGTCTGCCGCGCCGTCGCGATCACGATCTTCAACGACCCGACCAAGGTCGAATTCGTCCCCGTCACCACGCAGAGCCGCTTCCCGGCCCTCGCCGCGGGCGAAGTGGACATCCTGTCCAACAACTCGACCTGGACGCTGACGCGCGATTCGAACGTGAACCGCTTCAACTTCCCGGCCATCGTCTTCTACGACGGCCAGGCGGTGATGGTGCCGCGGCGCCTCAACGTCACCTCGGCCCGCGCGCTGAATGGCGCGACCGTATGCGTCCAGCCCGGCACGACCACCGAGCTGAACCTCAACGACTTCTTCCGCCAGCATAATCTGCGCTTCACGCCGGTCGTCATCGCGGACCTCGACGAGCTTCGCCGCGCCTATGACAGCGGCCGCTGCGATGTGTTCACGAACGACTTCGCGGTGCTGGCCGCCCAGCGCACCCTGATGACCCGCCCGGCGGATCACGTGATCCTGCCCGAGCGCATCAGCAAGGAGCCGCTTGGCCCGGTCATCCGCCAGGGCGACGAGGAGCTCACCAACATCGTCGCCTGGACGGTCTACGCGCTGATCGAGGCCGAGGAACTTGGCATCACGATGGCCACCGTCGAGCAGGTTGCGACCACCAGCACCAACCCGCTCGTCCGCCGCTTCCTCGGCGTCGAGGGGAATATGGGTGAGAGCCTCGGCGCGGCCCGTGCCGACTATGCGCGCCAGATCGTTCGCCAGTTGGGGAATTACGGCGAAATCTTCAACCGGCACCTGGGCACGGCCACGCCCCTCGCACTCGAGCGCGGCCAGAACAACGTCTGGACCACGCCTGGCGGCCTGCTCTACGCCCCGCCCGCACGCTGATCTCCAACGGGGCCGGCGCCCAGGTGCCGGCCCCATCTCTCCGCTGCGTGGTCGAGTGACAAAGGGCGCCGCATGAGCATTACCACCCCCATCATGCCCGCGGCGAAACCCTTGATACCGCTGCCCGCCGGGACGACCTTGCGTGGGCTGATGTGGCAGGGGCTCCTCGCCGCGACCGTGATCATTATCGGCTGGTCGCTCTACAACAACATGCTGACCAACATGGCGGCCCGGGGGCTGCAATTCGGCTATGGCTTCCTCGGCCGGTCGGCCGGCTTCCCGATCGGCGAGGGTCTGCTCGCCTATACCCCGTCTGACACCTATGCCCGCGCGCTGACGCAGGGGTTTCTCAACACGCTGCGCGTCGCGGTGGTTGGCGTCGTGCTCGCGACCGTGCTGGGCGTGATGCTGGGCCTCGCGCGGCTGTCCACCAATCCGCTGCTGCGCAGCCTGACGGGCGGCTATATCGAGGTCATCCGCAACACGCCGCTCGTGCTGCAACTGGTCTTCTGGCACTCGATCATCCTGCAACTGCCCTCGGTGCGGCAGGCGCTGAGCCCGCTGCCCGGCTTCTTCCTCTCGCAGCGCGGCGTGAAGATGCCGGCCCTGCTGGCCGATGGCGCGCTCACCTCCTGCGCCCTCGCGCTGCTCGCCGCCGCAATCCTTTGGTATGCGCTGGCGCGGCGCGAAAGGGCGCGACAGATCGAGACGGGTGAGCGCAAATCGACGCTGCTGCCGGGCCTCGCGCTGATCATCGGCCTGCCGGTGCTGGCGGGTTCCGTCCTCGGCGCGCCGACGTTGCAGTGGCCGGAGCTGACCGGCTTCAACTTCGAAGGCGGCCTCGCGCTCAGCCCGGAATTCTTCGCGCTGCTGATCGGCCTTGTGGTCTACACCTCGGCCTTCATCGCCGAGATCGTCCGCTCGGGCATCCAATCCGTCCATACGGGGCAGTGGGAGGCCGCGCGCGCGCTGGGCCTGCAGCCGGGGCGGATGATGCGCCTCGTGATCCTGCCCCAGGCGCTGCGCGTCATCATCCCGCCGATGACCTCGCAATTCCTGAACCTGACGAAGAACTCCTCGCTCGCCGTCGTCATCGGCTATCCGGACCTGGTCTCGGTGGCCAATACCTCGATCAACCAGACCGGGCAGGCGGTGGAGGTGATCGCGCTGTTCATGGCGATCTATCTTTCCATCAGCCTCATCACCTCCTTCCTGATGAACCTTTACAACAGCGCCGTCGCGCTGAAGGAGCGCTGAGATGGCGGCCCCCGTGCTGCCGAATTTCGGCGAGAGAACGCTCACCTTCGCGCGCGCCTGCTTCAACGGCCCGCTCAACATCGCGATCAGCGCAGCCTGCATCGCGCTGCTGGTGTGGCTGGTCCCACCACTGTTCAGCTGGGCCGTGCTGAACGCCACATGGAACGGCAATGCCGCTTCCTGCCGCGAGGCGGGGGGGGCCTGCTGGGCCTTCATCCGCGAGAAATTCTGGTTCAGCGTCTTCGGCTTGTATCCCTATGAGGAACGCTGGCGCCCGGGCCTGATGCTGGTGATCCTGGTCACCTTGGTCATCTCGTCCACCTTCCGCATCTTCTGGAACAAATGGCTGATCCTCGTCTGGGTTATTGCCGCACCGCTGATGCTGGTGCTGATGGGGGGCGGCGTGCTCGGCCTATCATCGGTCGCGACCCGGCTGTGGGGCGGCATCACCATCACCGGCATCATCGCGGTCTATGGGCTGGCGCTGGGCTATCCGCTGGCGATCGCCCTCGCACTCGGCCGGCGCTCCAATCTCACGCTGGTCCGCTGGTTCTGCACGGCGCTGATCGAGTGCGTGCGCGGCGTGCCGCTGATCAGCCTGCTGTTCATGGCGGCCATCATGCTGCCGCTGTTCCTGCCCGAGGGCGTCACGCTCGACCGCCTCGCGCGCGTCCTGGTCGCCTACACCATCTTCACCGCGGCCTACCTGGCCGAGGTAGTGCGCGGCGGCCTGCAGGCCATGCCGCGCGGCCAGTACGAGGCGGCCGATTCCATCGGCCTGAACTACTGGCAGAAAATGCGGCTGATCATCCTGCCGCAGGCCCTTTCCATCACCATCCCCGCGCAGGTGAACACCTTCATCGGGCTGTTCAAGGACACCACGCTGGTGATCGTGATCGGCGTCTTCGACTTCTTCACAACGCTGCGCTCGGCGCTGGGCGACCCCAACTGGCTGGGCTTCCCGACCGAGGCCTATGTCTTCGCCGCCGGCGTCTACTTCATCCTGTGTTTCGCGATGAGCAAGTACAGCCAGCGCCTGGAGCGGGACTTCCAGTCCGCGACGCGATGAAGGACGCATGCGCGCGGGCCATGACTCGCGCCCGCGCGGCATGGCCTTCCCGACCCATGCCGCGTGCTGCCGCCGCGCCGCGCCATCCGGCGCGCAGCGCTGCGTGCGACCGGCACCGCCGCCCTCCAACCCCGCTTCCCAATCACGCCCCGCATCGCTAACCACCGCCCCATGTCGCCGCCCCTCATCCAGGCCCAGCAGCTGGTCAAGCGCTTCGGCGCGCTCACCGCCAACGATCATGTCGACCTGACCGTCGCGGCCGGCGAAGTCCATGCGCTGCTGGGCGAAAACGGCGCCGGCAAATCGACACTCGTAAAAATGCTCTATGGCCTGCTCCAGCCCGATGCCGGCCGCATCCTCTGGCGTGGCGAGGCGGTGGTCCTGCCCGGCCCGCGCGCTGCCCGCGCACGCGGCATCGGCATGGTGTTCCAGCATTTCTCCCTGTTCGAGGCACTGACGGTTGCCGAGAACGTCGCCCTCGCGCTCGACGGCGCCGAGAAGCTGGCGCGCATCGCCGACCGGCTCGCCGATGTCTCCCGCGCCTATGGCCTGCCGCTGGAGCCGCACCGCGAGGTCTGGCAGCTTTCCGTGGGCGAACGGCAACGCATCGAGATCGTGCGCTGCCTGCTGCAGGACCCGAAGCTGCTGATCCTCGATGAGCCGACCTCCGTGCTCACCCCGCAGGAAGCCGAGACGCTGTTCGCGACGCTCGAGACCATCTGCGCCGAAGGCCGCGCGGTGCTCTACATCTCGCACAAGCTCGAGGAGGTGCGCCGCCTGTGCGAGGTCGCGACCGTGCTGCGCCATGGCCGCGTCGTCGCGCGCTGCGACCCACGCGCGGAGAGTGCGGCCTCTCTCGCGCGCATGATGGTCGGCGCCGAGGTCGGTGCCGTGCGCCATGAGGCGACCGCGCCCACAGGCCCGCTGCGCCTGTCCGTCGCGGCGCTGTCGCTGCCGCCGGCCGAACCGCACGGCGTGGCGCTGCGATCGGTCAGCCTCGGCGTGCACCGGGGCGAAATCCTCGGCATCGCGGGTGTCGCCGGCAATGGCCAGGCGGAGCTCTTCGCCGCCCTCTCGGGCGAACGCCGCGCCACCCACGCCGAGGCGGTGAGCATCGACGGCAGCGCGGTCGGCCATGAGGATATCAATGCCCGCCGCCGCCGCGGTGCCGCCTTCGTGCCGGAGGAAAGGCTGGGCCACGCCACCGCCCCGCGCCTGGCGCTGAGCGAGAACGCGCTGCTGGCCGGCCACGCTGCCAATGGCCTGGTCCGGCGGGGCTTCATCGATCGCACGAAGACGCTCGGCTGGGTCGATGCGGTGACCCGCGCCTTCGACATCCGCAAGGGCCCGCGCGACCCCGAGGCACGCGCCCTCTCGGGCGGCAATCTGCAGAAATTTGTCGTCGGGCGCGAGATGCTGCGCAAGCCCGGCGTGCTGGTCGCGGCGCAACCGACCTGGGGCGTCGATGCGGGGGCCGCGCAGACCATCCGCCAGGCGCTGGTGGACCTCGCGAAGGATGGCACTGCGGTGCTGCTGATCAGCCAGGACCTCGATGAATTGCTGGAGGTGGCGGACCGCATCGCGGTGATCTTCCATGGAAGGCTGTCCGACGCGCTGGCCGTGCCCGGCCTGACGCGAGAGGCGCTGGGCCTGCTGATGGGCGGCGCCGGCTTCCCCGCCGATGCGGCGGCGCACGCATGAGGCTGGTGCTGGAGCAGCGGGTGGAAACCCCGCTCGCCATGAAGCTCGCCTCGCCGCTGATCGCGGTGGGGCTGACGCTGGTCTCGGCGGCGATCATCTTCGCCGCCCTCGGCCATGACCCCCTGCGCGCGCTGCATGTGTATTTCGTGATGCCGCTCTCCGATGGCTGGGGCTTGCAGGAGGTCGCGGTCAAGGCAACGCCGCTGGTGTTGATCGCGCTCGGCCTCGCGCTCTGCTACCGCTCGAACAACTGGAATATCGGCGCTGAGGGCCAGTTCCTCGTCGGTGCCATGGCCGGTGGGTGGGTGGCGCTCGCGACCCACGGCACGGCGCAGGGCGCGTGGCTGCTGCCGGCAATGCTGGCCGCCGGTGCCGTGGGCGGGGCGCTTTTCGCGCTCATCCCCGCGCTGCTGAAAACCCGCTTCGGCGCGAATGAGATCCTCACCAGCCTGATGCTCGTCTATGTCGCGGAGCTGCTGCTCGACTGGCTGGTGCGCGGCCCATGGCGCGACCCGCAGGGCTTCAACATGCCGGTGACCGTCACCTTCGAGCCCGAGGCCGTCGTGCCGCTGCTGTTCGAAGGCGGGCGGCTCAACATCGGCACGCCCATTGCGCTGCTGCTGGTCGCGATCTTTGCGGTACTGGTCGCGCGCACGCTCAAGGGTTTTGAGATCCGCCTGGTCGGCGAGGCACCGCGCGCGGCGCGCTTCGCCGGCTTCGATGAGAAGAAGCTGACGCTCACGGTCTTCGCCTGCGCCGGCGCACTCGCGGGCCTCGCCGGCATCCTGGAAGCGGCGGGCACGGTGCGGATGCTGCAACCCGGCCTCTCGCCAGGCTATGGCTTCACCGCGATCATCGTCGCCTTCCTCGGGCGGCTCAACCCGGTGGGGTGCCTGGTCGCGGGCGTGTTCCTGGCGGTGACTTTCATCGGCGGCGAGAATGCGCAGATCATGCTGCGCGTGCCGCTCGACGTCACGCGCGTGCTGCAAGGGCTGCTGCTGTTCTTCGTCCTCGCCTGCGACACGCTGCTGCTCTATCGCCCGCGCCTGATCCGCGGGGCCGTGCATCCATGACCCTGTTCGAAGCGATCATCCTCACCATCATCACCGCCTCCACCCCGCTGCTGATCGCCGCCCTCGGTGAGCTGGTGGTCGAGAAATCCGGCGTGCTCAACCTCGGGGTCGAGGGGATGATGATCATGGGTGCGGCCTGCGGCATCGCGGCCGCGATCGGCACCGGCTCCTCGGCGGCGGGCGTCGTCGCGGCGATCGCGGCGGGCATGGCGATGGCCGCGATCTTCGCCGCGCTCACCCTGGGCCTGGCCGCTAACCAGGTTGCCGCCGGGCTTGCGCTGTCGATCTTCGGGCTTGGGCTGTCGGGCGTCGTGGGCTCGGCCTTCGTCGGCGCCCAGCGCGCCGGCATCGGCAAGATCGAGATCCCCCTGCTGTCGGAGATCCCCCTGCTGGGCCCGATCCTGTTTCAGCAAGACCCCTTCGTCTACGCCTCCTTCGCATTGGCCGCGGGCGTCGCCTGGTTCCTCACGCGGACCAAATCCGGGCTGATCCTGCGCGCCTGCGGCGAGAACCATGACGCAGCGCATGCGCTGGGCGACCGGGTGCTGCGGATCAGGTTCCTCGCCATCCTGTTCGGCGGCGCCTGCGCCGGGCTTGCGGGGGCGTATCTGTCGCTGGTGCTCACGCCCTTCTGGTCGAGCGGGATGACGGGTGGGCGCGGCTGGATCGCACTCGCCATCGTGGTCTTCGCGTCGTGGCTGCCGTGGCGCGCGGCGGCCGGCGCCTACCTGTTCGGCGGCATCACCATCCTGCAGCTGCATGCGCAGGCGCTCGGCGTGCCGGTGCCCTCCCAGCTGCTGGCCGCACTCCCCTACCTCATCACCATCATTGTGCTGGTGGTGATCATGGCGGGGCGGCGCGGCAGTACAGCCGGGCCGGCCGCGCTCGGCACCCCCTTCGTGCCGGATCGGTGAAGCGTGCAGCAGGGTGCGCAATCATGCAGCTCCGATGGCAAATGCCCATCCGAAAGGCATCCTCTTGCCGCCACGCGCAATAGCCTTGCATGGGGCGATTGCGTCCTGATTACCAAATCGTGTACCCGCCTTCATCGATCCCAGCCCGCGGAGATTCCCCCATGACCATGACCCGTCGTCACCTGCTCGGCACCGCCGGCGCACTCGCGGGCGCGGGCGCGCTCGGCAGCGCGGCCGAGGCCCAGGCGCGCCTCAATGTCGGCATCGTCCTGATCGGCCCCGTGGGCGATTTCGGCTGGTCGCACATGCATGAGCAGGGCCGCCGCCGCATGGTCGAGGTGCTGGGCGACCGCGTCAGCGCGACC
>JBKJNV010000442.1:0-10966 GCA_046593435.1 Roseomonas sp. | reverse complement strand
GAGAACGAGGCGGACCGCATGGGCCGCTACGGCGCCTATCGCCAGCTGCTGGAAGACACCTTCCGCGTGCCGGTTCGCCTGTTCGCAGCGTCTGACTATGCCGGCGTGCTGCAGGCCTTCTCAGCCGGGCAGATCGAGATGTCGAGCATGGGCGGGTCGGTCTATGCCGGCGCCTGGTTGGACACCAATGGCGGCGTCGAGCCGATCCTGGTCTCCGAGGAGCGCGACGGCTCCATCACCTACATCTCCTGCATGGTGGTGCGTGCCGATAGCGGCATCACCAGCATGGAAGGGATGCGCGGCAAGTCGCTGGCCTGGGCCGACCCGAATTCGGCCTCGGGCTACCTGATCCCGCGCTTCCAGATGCGCCGCGCGGGCATCAGCCTGGAGCCGGGCCAGTATTTCTCGCGCCTCGGCTTCGGCGGCGGGCATGAGCAGGCGGTCGTGGCCGTGCTGCAGCGCCAGTATGATGCCTCGGTCACCTGGGCCTCGGGCCAGGGCGAGCAGAGCCAGGGCTT
Organism: Roseomonas sp.; assembly: GCA_046593435.1. Lineage (GTDB taxonomy): Bacteria > Pseudomonadota > Alphaproteobacteria > Acetobacterales > Acetobacteraceae > Plastoroseomonas. The sequence goes on along the minus strand of JBKJNV010000442.1, from coordinate 10,448 downwards.
CAGCCGCGGCAACCTGCGCGCGATGGTCGATAAGGGCATGCTCAACATGGCCGACCTGCGCATCATCTGGCGCTCGGACCCGATCATCAACGGCCCGCTCACCGTGCGCACCGCGCTGCCGGCGGCGTTCAAGGAGGACATGAAGCTGTTCCACCTGGCGCTGCCGAAGTCGCATCCGCAAATCTACGAGCAGGTCGAGCGTGGTGGCGGCACGGGCTACCGCGAGGTGACGCATGCGGATTTCCAGCTGTTCGTGGATATCCGCCGTGAAGAAGCGGCTGAGCGCCGGCGGCGGACGTGAGGAAGCAGGCCGGGGAAAGGAATTTCCCCGGACCCCATTCTTTTATTTTTGGGTTCGTGGGGGTGGTTGTGCGGTTAGTGCTTCCGTGGGTGCGTGGCGCTGGCTGCGGGACCGGGACCATGAATGAATCCCGGCGCCGGCTGCATAACCAGCGCCACCCTGCCCGACGTGTCCCGCCCGCCCAGCCAGCACCAATATGCAAGAACAAAAGAATGGGGTCGAACGTATACGTTCGACGGGAAATTCTTTTCCCCGGCCTTGTCCTCCCATGAGCGCCGCCTGGGCCACCGCGCAGCCCGCCATCATCCGCGGCGAGGAAGCCTTCCAGCGCGCGCGCCGCGCCCGCCGGCAGGCCACCCTGCTTGCGGTCGTCGTGGCGGTGGCCTGCGTCGTTCTCTCCGCCTGGGTCAGCGAGGCCTATCCGGCGCGCATAGCCGCCGGCCTGCCGCGCATCGGCGAGTATTTTTACAAGATCCTGCCCGAGCTGCGCTGGGCGCAGCTGTTCGCGGGCACCGATACGGAGGGCAGCATCGCCTTCTGGCTTTACCGCTTGGATGCCTGGGGACTGCTGCTGGTGCAGACCGCGAACATGGCGGCCATCGCGACGCTGCTGGGTGCGATCATGGGCGTGCCGATGGCGTTTCTTGCGGCCAGCAACACCGCCCCCTCGCGGCTTATCTTTCATGCCTCGCGCCGCTTCCTCGAAGCGCTGCGCACCGTGCCCGACATCGTCTATGCGTTGATCTTCGTCTGGGCCTTCGGCGTGGGGCCGCTGGCTGGCGTGCTGGCGATTGCGATCCACTCCGCGGGCGCGCTGGGCAAGCAATGCGCGGAATCGATCGAGAACATCGACAATGGGCCGCGCGAAGGCATGGTCGCCGCCGGCGCGAATTGGTTCGAGGCCTGCCGCTTCGGCGCCCTGCCGCTCGGGCTCAACCAGATCCTGTCCTATCTGTTGCTGCGCTTCGAGGTGAATCTGCGCTCGGCGAGCGTGATCGGGTTCGTCGGCGCGGGGGGCATCGGTGAGGAGCTCTACAAGGTGATTTCCTTCAACTACTACGAGGAGATCAGCGCCATCATCCTGCTCGTGATCCTCGCCGTGATGTGCATCGACCTGCTCTCCGAGCGGTTGCGCCGGCGCGTGGAGGGCATGGCGTGAGCAGCGGGGGCGTGAGCGGGGCTTCCGACATCGCGGCCTGGCGGGCGCGCTACCCGCGTGCCTTCGGGCCCACGCCGCTGGGGCGCGCGGCGCGCTATGCCGTCGCGGCGGTCTTCATCGCCTGGGTTGGGGTGTCGTTCTGGTGGCTGGGCATCACGCCTGAGCGGATCTGGAACGGGCTGTCGGGCCTTGGCGTCATTGTCCGGATGATGGTGCCGCCCTCGCCGGGCGAGCAATGGGTCGAGATCATGCAAGGCATGGCCGAAAGCGTGGCGATGGCCTTCCTGGGCACCTTCCTCGCCGCCATCGTCGCGGTGCCGCTGGGCTTCCTCGGCGCGGGCAATGTGGTGACGGCGACGCTGCTGCGCTTCTCCGTCCGGCGCATCTTCGACGGCATGCGCGGCGTGGACCAGCTCATCTGGGCGCTGGCCTTCGTGCGCGCGGTGGGGCTTGGGCCGCTAGCCGGCGTGCTGGCGATCTTCACGGCCGATATCGCGGTGCTGGCAAAACTCTACGCCGAAGCGATCGAGACGGCGGAGAAGCGGCAGATCGAGGGTGTGGCGGCCGCGGGCGGCGGGCGGCTCGCGCGGCTGCGCTTCGGCATCCTGCCGCAGGTGGCGCCGCTGATGCTCTCCCACGCGTTGTATTTCTTCGAAAGCAACACGCGTTCGGCTGCCATCCTGGGCGTGGTCGGCGCGGGGGGCATCGGGTTGCAGATTGCCGAGCGCATCCGCGTGCGGCATTGGGACGAGGTGGCCTTCATCATCATCCTGATGATCGTGACGGTGGGCATCATCGACCGGCTGAGTGCGGCGCTGCGCCACCGGCTGATCGGGACGAAGCGCTAGCCGGCGCGCCCCCCGCCTCGTTTGGGGCTGATGCTTGGGGCGAGGGGGATGGCGGGGCATGGATTTTTGGCTGGGCTGGTGGCTGGTCATCATGGGCGGGGCGGCGCTGGTCACGGCGGCCGTGTCGCGGCGGTGGGTGTGGCAGGCCGCGCTGGCCTACTTGTTTTCGCCGCTCATTATTTTTGTCGCCTGGATTTTATGGGGCCTTGTCACCCAGCCGGGGTCGGGGTCCGGCCTGGGGATGGCGCTGTTCGCGCTGGCCATGGTGGGGGTTATTGGCGCCGTGCCCTGGATCGCGGCCTGTGTTCTGGGTTTCGCGTTCGGGCTGGTGCCGCGGCGCTGGCTGCGGCCACCCCCTCCGCCGCTCGCCGCTCCGCCGGCCGATTGGCTGGCGCTGCATGTGGGCGTGGAGAATGACGCCTTCGCCATAGGGGGCGTGCCGGTCTGGACGCAGCCCTGGCGCCCTGTCGGGGTTCCGCCGGTGACGCTGCCGCACCCCGCCTATGCCCACCAGGCGCACCGGTTCGAAATCTATGACGTCGGCGAGGGCACAGCGCGCCGGCGCTTTGCGGCGGGCGAGCTGTCGAACGGCGTATGGGGATTTTATGAGCCAGCGATCCCGCCCGTGCCCTATGCGCGGGTGGTGCCGTCTTCGGCGCCGGCGAAGCGTCCTGTCGCCTGGTTCAGCCTGATCGCCATTTCACTGGCCGCCGCCGTGCTGATTGCGGCCGGCAGCTATTTCACACGGCACTTCACCCCGGCACCGGCGCTGACGCCGATACCGACCATGCCGGGCGGCAAGAGTTAGCGCCCGGCGTGTGCGCGATCCTCAGCGGGCGCGCAAAAACTCGCTCACGCGCAGCAGGATCAGTTCATTGTCGTCGGCGCGCAGCAGATGGCGCCCCGCGCTGAAGGGCAGGTTGTTGTCGTTGCCAACGATGATGTGGTCGGCATCGACCATCGCAACATTCTCGATGGTGAAGAAGGGGAAGGTCAGCGTGGTGTTCGCCGCCCCAGCCGGGCGGTCGCCGCGCTGGCGGGCGAGGTTGTGCGGGTCCTGGATGGCCATCAGGTCGATATGGCCGATCTTGCGCACATAGCCCTCGGCATCGAGGTCGCCGATATCGATGAGGTAGACGCGCTTGAAGCGGGCGGGCAGCGGGAAGCAGGGCGCGGCGGCGCTCGATTCCACGCCTTGCGCGCAGGCGAGGCCCGGGTCGCCCTCGCCATTGTCGCGCTCGATCACCAGGGCGCGGCGGTCGTCGATCATGTTGAAATCGCCGATGGCAGTCGCGCCGGGTTCCAGACGATAGCGCATGGAGCGCCCGGTCCAGGCGGCGCGCTCGGTGGAGAATTCGATGATGCGCAGGAAGGCGCCTTCGGGCTGGTCGGAATTGGGCGCGAACAGGGGCTGTTCGAGCATGGCGTAGAGGGTGCGGCCATCGGGGCTCAGCGCCATGCCCTCATACCCGCCGGAGCGGCGGGCGCGGAACGGGACGGCGGCGGTGGGGCTCGCGGCCACTTGCAGGGCAGGGTGGTCGGGCGAGCGGATGGGCTGGCCGTCGAGCATGGTCTCGACCACGCGCAGGACGCGGCCCTCGGCATCGACGTGGAGCAGGAAGGGGCCGAATTCCTCGCCGATCCAGAAGCTGCCATCCGCCATGGGCTGGATGCTCTCGGGGTCGAAATCGGCACCCGTGAGGAAGCGGGTGGGCGAGGGGTCGGTGGTGATGTGGAAGGGGATGACGCGATTGGGGTCGGAGAGGAAGATGGTGCGCTCGACGGCGACCGCGCCGGTGGCGAAATCGGGGCGGATGCGATGGAACATCAGCAGCGCGTCGGGGCTGTTGCGGCGGTTGCCGAAGCCATTGTCGGTGAGCACCCAGTAGCTGCCGTCGCCTGCGGGCTTGATGCCCGAAAAACCCTGCACGGGCTGGCCCTGGAAGGGCAGCGACAGGCCGGTGGCCCGCCGCCCATAGGTCGGCCCCGTATCGCCGGGGACGGAGCCCACGCGCTCATTGCGCAGATTGCCCGGGCCGGTGAAGCGGCCGGAGATGGCGAAGCCGGGCGGTGCGCCGGGCGGGGGGGCGACGAAGGTCGCGGCCGGGAGGATGGCGTGGCCGGCGAGCGTCGCCTCGAAGCGTTGGTCGGCCTGGGCGGCGGCGGTCAGGGCAATGACGGCGGTGGCGGCGAGCAAAAGGGTACGCATGGGTGTTGTCTCTCCGGATCGTGCGGATGCTTCAGTAGACACGTGCCATTGCAGGTGCATGGCAGGGCGATGAAGGATGAACGGCGCGAAGTGCCCCCATGTGAGGCGCCCTCCGCTTTTCGCGATCAGGCGATCAGCACCGACTGATCGACGATGGCGCGGCCTTCATAGACCCCGAATTGCAAGAAGTGGGTCAGCGGGTTTACCCCCGCCGCCGCGACGTCCTGATTGGCCGCAAGGTAGGTGCTCGAGTCGAAGGCGGCAGAAGGGTCGCGCCCCTCGCGAGCGCCGAACAAGCTGTAGTGCGTCAGCGGATCCATGCCTGCTGCCACCACATCGGGGTTGGCCGCGCGATAGAAGCTGGTGTCGAACAGGATGTTGGCATCGCGGCCCTCGGCGGCGCCACGCGCGGTAAAATGGGCCCGCGCATCGATCCCCGCGGCGGCCACGTCCGGGTTGGTGAAAAGGTAGTAGGCACGGTCGAACCCATCGGTGCCGACGGCGCCGATTGCCTTGAAGGCAACACGGCCCTCCGCCTGGCCAAAATTCAGGAAATGGTCGAGCGCATTGATGCCCGCAGCGGCCACGTCCGGGTTCCGCACGAGGTAGAGCGTCGTGTCGAAATTGCCGCCGGGGTCGCGCCGCTCGCGCGCCCCGACGGTGCGGAAATGTTCCAGCGGATTGAGGCCGGCCGACGCAACATCCGCGTTGACGGCGAGATAGGCAGAGGTGTCGAAGAAGGCGTTTGGATCGCGGCCTTCGCGCACGCCGAATTGCCGGAAGTGATCGATGGCGCTGAGGCCAACGGTGAAGACGTCCGCGTTCTGCCGCAGGTAGAACAGAGTGTCGAACAAGGCGTCGCCGTCATTCAGCGTGACGGTGCCGTTGGAGAAGCTCAGCCGCTCGACGTTGCGCAGGGTGTCGGCGCCATCGGCACCGGTGACGGTGACGAAGGAACCAAAATCCCTCACCTGCACGCTGGCGAGCGTGCCGCTGAAGAAGGCGGTATCGAAGCCGTCGCCGCCATCGAGCGTGTCATTGCCCGCAGCACCGGTAAGGCTGTCATCGCCACCGAGGGCGTTGATGGCATCGCCGCGGGCCGCACCCACCAGGGCCTCGCCGATTGCGGTGCCGGTGAGCGCACTCACCAGGACGGTATCGGTGCGGAATGCGAGGTTCTGGATGCGCGTGTCCTGCGCCTGCGCCGTTTCGGCAAGGTCGAAGGCGGTCGCGGGGGTGCCGAAATTGGCGGCGAGGAAGTCGGCCAGGGCTTGCTGCTCGGTGCCTTCGGTGAAGTAGGTGCGGCTTGCGGCAGGCACGGTGGTGAGTGGGGTGTAGTTGGATACCGTGACGGTGACCCCGCCATTGCCGCCGAGCCAACCATCGCCACCCGTGGCACTTGGGCCGGCGCCGCCGCCGGTGAAGTTGAAGTCGAGCGCGACCACGCGGAGGACGCGGCCCGGGTCGCCTACAAAGGCACCGTTCGTGGCCAGGATGTCGGTGACCAGCCCCGCCTCGTTGACTGCGGCGAGCGAGATGATGCGGTCACCGGCCGGGCGTGTCGCGTCGAAGGAGTAGCGCAGGCCCGAGACATGGGGGAAGGCGCCTGGCGTGGCACCGGGGTTCGCGCCGCGCAGCGCATTCTCGAGCAGGTTGAACAGGTTCTGCGCGGTGATGTCGACGAGCGACAGCACGTTGTTGAAGCGCAGCGCGTTCTCGATGTCGAGCTGGGTCACCGCGCCGCCGGCCGGGGCTTCGAAGGTGGGGATGGCGCCGGTGCCGACCACGCCGATGCCTTCGCGGATGCCGCCGCCATTCTTGAGGCTGATGGTGACGGTGGGGTCCGTGAGCTTCGCGGTAGCGAGGTTCGCGTCCGCCGAAAGATTGCCGAAATTCGTCTCCTGGCTACGGACGAAATTGCGCTGGCCCTGGATGTAGACATCCGAGTAGCCGGCGATGACCGCCGTCTTGGCGTCGATGACGGCGTCAACCGCATCGACCAGCTGCTTGACCTCGCCGCCCTTGGTGCCGTCCGCATAGGGGTTGGCCGCGCCCCAGAGCGCGGCGACCGTGGCGTCATTGGCGATGAAGGCGCCGGAGATGGCGGGGTCCACGCTGTTGCGGATGATGTCGCCATTGCCATCGAAGGTGATGACCAGGCGACCGACGTTGAAATACTCCGAGCCGGTGTTGATGACGGCCACATCCTTGCCGTCCGCGCCGGTGAAGAAGACCGGGTAGTTCTGCACGGCCGTACCGCCGAGCCCGTCCTGCGTGTCGGCGAAAACCTGGTGGCTGCCACCGGCGATGATGACATCGACGCCCGAGAGCTTGGTCGCGAGGTCGAATTCCAGCTGGAATTGCTGGAGGTGGCTGAGCAGGATGATCTTGTCGAGACCCTGCGTGGTCATCTGGTCGATATAGACCTGCAGGATCTGCGCGAGCTCGGTGGTGTTGTCGCGGCCGCCATCGCCGGCCGGGTCCTTCACCCGGACGCTGCCGAGCGAGGAGATCGAGGCCAGGATCTGGGTGGTGACGCCGAGCACGCCGATGTCTTCGCCATTCTCGGTGATGACGGTCCAGGGCGCGATCTGGCGGTCGGTGTTCTCGGCCGTGATCAGGGTGTCGGTGGCGAGGTCGGCGGCGGTTGTCGAGAAGCTGGCGGCATTGCGCAACGCCTCGGTGAGAATGCCGTTGAGGTCGGCATCGGCGGAGAAGTCGAGATTGGCCGAGAGGTAGGGAAACAGCGCGCCGATGGAGGTGACACGCGCGGTGCCGGTGGTCGCGCCCACGGCATTGGCCGTGAAGTCGACGGCGTTCAGCACGGTGCGGGTGCCGAGGTCGAATTCATGGTTGCCGAAGACCGAGGCCTGCACGCCGAGCGCGTTCATGATGGCGATGTCGTAGCGCGCGAGGTCGGTGGCGAGATTGGGCAGGCTGCCGGGCGCAAGACCGAGGAGCTGCGTGTAGAAATCGCGCAGCACCTGATTGAGCGCGGGGTCGCCCTGGGCCGCGAGGAAGGGCGAGGGGATGTAGTTGTCGCCCGAGGCCAGGGTGATGGAGTTGACGTGGGTGTCTTCGAGCTTGTCCACGATGGCGGCGAAGCGCGGCGCGCGGTCGATCGCCAGCAGCCCGGCCTCGAAATCCGAGGCGTGCAAGATCTGGAGCGTGAAATTCGGCTTGACCACAGTGTCGATGGTGTAGGCGGAGGTGGTGTTACTCACCTCGTTGGAGACGAAGAGGCGCCCCGTTGAGCCCCCCGGGTCTGCGGCGAAGCTGAACACTTCGGGCCCCGTATCGCCGGCCACGCGGATGGTGCTGGAATATGTGGCCGTGGGCTTTGCACCGGTGGTGTTGATGGCGAAGCTCATCACGACGTTGGCGCGCTCGAGACCCACGAAGGCGAAAAGCTGGCCGTCCACGGTGCCAAGGGCGATGCCTTCGGGCTCGGCGCCCTTGTTGTCAGCGCGGAGGTCATCGTAGAGCGCGGGGAAGTCGCGCGCGATGATGGCATCGAGCGCGGAGCCGGAATCGAAGACCTGGGTCAGGCCGGTCGTCGCGTCATATTCCCAGATGGAGAAGCTGCGGGAGCCGAAGACTTCCAGCTTTTCGAGCGCGGCATCGGCATCGGTGTTGTTGGTGATGTTGGAGACGACGAGGCGGCCGAGATTGGCGTTGTTCACGAGCGTGGTGGCGGTGGGGAACACCGTGGTGTCGAGGCCGACGACCGCGACACGGCTTTCCTCGTTGAACAGCGCGCCGTAGTCGCGGCTGTCGCCTTCATTGGCGGTGACCAGGTAGGTCTTGCCGTTGGCGGTGAAGGTCGCGATGCCGTCGGGCTGGTAGAGGCCCTTCACGGGGGAATTGGTGGGGAAGTAGATCAGGTTCTGGTCGGCGGCATCGATGAAGCTGTCGGGGCGGCTGAAATCCTTCAGGCCGAAGGACTGGATGCGCTCGAAGGTGCCGGTTGCGATGTTGAGCACCGCAAGCGCATTGGCTTCCTGCAACACCACATAGGCGCGGCTGCCATCGGCGCTGATCGCGATGTATTCGGGCTCGAGGTCGGCGGCCGCGGTTGCGGTGAAGCGCGTGGCGACCAGGCCGGCATCGGCGGTGCCGTCGCCATTGAGGTCGGTGGGGGCAGAGCCGAAGACGCGCACGCCGGCGGCGTTCAGCGTGGCAGCGTTGAAGCCCCCGAAGCCCGCGATGGTCATGACGCCGGTTGCGACGTCGATGATGCCCACGCCGCCCAGCGGATCATGCGTGTAGCCCGTGGTGGGCTCGCCTTCGATGGCGACCAGGACCTTGGAACCATCGGGGGTGAAGGTGACCATGTCGGGCACGGCGAAGGAGAGCGGGCCGGTGGCGGCGCTCTCGTTCGGGCGGATGGTGGTGTCCAGCGTGAAGCCGGATGCGGTGACGGTGAGGATGGCGACCACGCCGTTGGACGGGATGGTGCCACTGGCCGCGGTAACCGGTGCGCCATCGGCGGCGATCGCGATGCGGGTGACGCCGCCGGTAGTGTTGACGGCGACCGAGTTCAGGGTGCCGACGGTGGCTGCAACGACGCCGAGCGCGGCCTTGGAGATGGTGTAGATGATCGCGCCCGTCGTGGGGTCCACGACATCGACGCCGGAGCCGCCGAGCACAAAGAGGCGGTTGAGCGTGCTGCTGAAGGCGTTGACTTCGGAGCCCTTGGCCACGCCGCCGGCGATGGTGGTCTGGTTGGTGGTGAAGATCGGCGTGGCGGTAACGTCGGTGCCCGGCATTGGAATCCCTGCAAACTCTTCGCTGAAGGGTCCCGTTAACCAATTCTTAATCAAGCTTCATGGTCGGTTTCGTGAAGGATCGATGAATCGAGTGTCGCGTGTCCGCGGCAAGGCAAGGATGACTGCCGATAGGCGCCTGGGCGTACCCGCAGACGCCGGGCCGCCTGCGCGGGGGGCGGCACGAGGCGAAGGATCGTGCGGTCCGTCGCAAATTCCCCGGCGCCTTGGGGACAACATGCGGCGCCGGGGTGGCAGGGTGGCTCAGGAAGGCCGGTCGCGCCCGAAGATGATCGTCCCGGATGCGCCGAACATCCCGCCCACGCCATGGCAGACGGAGACATTCACATCCGCCACCTGAGCGGGCGCGGTGCCGCGGACCTGGCGCACGCTCTCCTGCAGGGCGAACATGCCGTACATGCCGGTGTGGGTGTAGGACAGGCCGCCGCCGTTGGTGTTCATGGGCAGCTTGCCGCCGGGGGCGGTGTTGCGGTCCATCACGAAGCGCCCGGCTTCTCCGCGCGGGACGAAGCCCAGGGCTTCGAGGCCATAGAGTGGTGTGTGCGCGAAGGCGTCGTAGGTCATCAGGTGGTCGACATCGGCGTGCTTGATGCCGGCCATCTTGAACGCCTCGGGGCCGGCGACGGTGAAGGCGCGGGAGGAGGTGAAATCCTCCATCTGGGAGATCATGCCCGTCTCCACGCTTTCGCCCGAGCCCAGGATATAGGCGGGTTTTTGGGGGAAATCCTTCGCACGGTCGGCGGAAGTCAGGATCAGCGCGCCGCCGCCATCGGTAACCAGGCAGCACATCAGGATGCGGAAGGGATAGGCGATCATGCGGCTGCCCAGCACGTCATCGACCGAGATGGGATCGCGGAACATCGCGCGCGGATTGCGCCCCGCCCATTCGCGCTGCACGACCGCGACGGAGGCCAGCATTTCCTCCGTCACGCCGTAGGTCTTCATGTAGCGCAGGACGGGGATGGGGAAGAGGGTGGCGGGGCCGAAGGGGCCGAAGGGTGCCTCGAACTGGCCGTTGAGTGTGGCGGGTTCGGGCGGGCGCTGGGCGCCGGCGATGCGCGATTTCCCGCTTTCGCCATGGCAGATCAGCGCCGTGTTGCAGTAGCCCGCGGCGATGGCGACCGCCGCGTGGCGGACATGGAGC
>JBKJNV010000058.1:0-2545 GCA_046593435.1 Roseomonas sp. | reverse complement strand
CCTTCCTCGCGGCCAGTTCCGCCGCGCGCCCCAAGATCGCCGACTACCCCTTCACCACGCTGCACCCCCAGCTCGGCGTCGTGCGCCTGTCCCACGCCGAGGAATTCGTCCTGGCCGACATCCCCGGCCTGATCGAGGGCGCGGCCGAGGGTGCTGGCCTCGGCACCCGCTTCCTGGGCCATGTCGAACGCTGCGCGGTGCTGCTGCACCTGATCGACGGCACCCAGCCGGACCCGGCGGCGGCCTACGCCATGGTGCGCGAGGAACTGTTGGCTTACGGCGGCGGCCTCTCGGAAAAACCCGAGATCGTGGCCCTGAACAAGCTCGATGCCATGACGCCCCAGGCCAAGGCGTCCCGCGTGAAGGCGCTGGAACGCGCCTGTGGCGGCCCTGTGCTGCTGCTCAGCGGCGCGACAGGCGCCGGCGTGCCCGAGGTACTGCGCGCCATCGCCGACCGTGTCGCCGAGGCCCGCGCCGCCGGGGCTTGATCCCCCACCGAAACTTCCATTGAAGAAACCGTCCAGCCGGTATAGTAACCCGGCCATGTCCTCCGCAATCGCCGAAAAACCCCACACCGACGTCCGCAATCGCATCCTCGACGCGACGGAAACTCTTGTTCAGGACCGCGGCGTGGGCGGCCTCACGCTCGAAGCCGCCGCCCGCCTCGCCGGGGTCTCCAAGGGCGGGCTGCTCTACCACTTCGCCTCGAAGGAGGCGCTGCTGGACGCCGCGCTCAAGCGCCTGTCCGAGTATTTCCGCGCCGAATTCGAAGCCGGCGTCGCATCGCAGCCCGAAGGTCCCGGCCGCGTCGCCCGCGCCATGATCGCCTGGGCCTTCGGCGAGGATGAGATGGCCTGCGATGAGCGCGACGAACGCGCCGCCGCCGTCTACCTGGCCGCCTTCCACCATGACCCCGCCTTGCTCGACCCGATCCGCGCCGTCTACGTCACCCTGCGCGAAGCCGTCCTCGCCGATGGCCTGCCGGCCGGTGCCGGGGCCGCCATCATGTGCGCCGGCGACGGCGCCTTCATGTCCCGCATCTTCCAGCTCTACGCGATGAGCCCGGAGGAGCGCCGGTCCATCGCCACGGCCCTCTCCCGCCTGCTGGGGCCGTTGCCATGACCCGTCGTGGCAAGATCCTGCTGGGCATCGCGGCGATTGCCCTGATCGGCGGCGGCTATGCCTTCCTCTCGGGCGGTTCCGCGGCACCCGAGGCGCCGCCGCGCCCGATCGGCGCGCTGCCGGGTGCCGCGCGTGAAGCCGGTGTCGGCGCGCTTGGCCGCGTCGAGCCGCGCAGCCGCATCCTCAAGCTTACCCATTCCGCCGGTGCCATGGCCGGCGTGCGCATCGAACAGATGCTGGTCGAGGAAGGCAGCCGCGTCGAGCCCGGCACCCTGCTCGCGATCTTCTCGGACGCCGAGCAGAAGGACGCGACGCTGGCCCAGGCTCAAGCCCAGGTCGCCCAGATGCAGGCGAACCTCGCCCGCATCCGCGCCGCCGGCCGGCCCGAAGACGTCGCGGCCCAACGCGCCCGCATTGGCAGCCTCGCCGCCGCCGCCGAGATCAACCGCCGCGACGCGGTGCGCGCCGAACAACTGGTCCCCTCCGGCGCTGGCGGCATCGCCGCGGCCGAGCGCACCCGCTTCGCCACCACCCGCGCATTGGCCGACCAGGCCGAGGCCGAAGCCACGCTCGCCCGCCTGTTGGTCGCGCGCCCCGAAGACATCGCGGTGGCCGAGGCCGAACTCGCCGCCGCCATGGCCGCGCGCGACAAGGCCCGTGCGGACGCCGCACTCTCCCGCCTCACCGCGCCCATCGCGGGCACCATCCTGCGCATCATCGCGCGCACCGGCGAACGCATCGGCGATGACGGCGTGATCGAGCTCGCCGACCTCTCCCGCCTCGACATCGTGGCCGATGTCTATGAGACGGACCTCTCCCGCCTCACGCTTGGCGCCATCGCCGAGATCATCGTCCCCGGAGAAGGTCGCCGTTTCACGGCGACGCTGCGCGAAATCGGCTGGCAGGTGCGCCGCGCGCCGCAATCCACGACAGACCCTGTCGCCGCCATCGACAGCCGCACCGTCGCGGTTCGCCTCGCCCTCGATGAGGCCGGTGTCGCGGCGCTGGCGCGGCGGTCGAACATGCAGGTCCAGGTGGCCATCCGGCCATGAACGAGACCACCCGCCTGCTGCCCTGGGCCCCCGAGCGCACCGGCGAAGCGAACCCGCTCGCGCCGCCGCCGCTGCGCCGGCGCCTCGCCATCGGCGCCTTGCTCTACCTGCCCCTCCGCCTCGCCTGGCGGCAGTTGCGGGCCGAGCGCGCGCGCCTGCTCTCCGCCATGGCTGGCGTGATGTTCGCCTGCGTGCTGGTTTTCATGCAGCTGGGCTTCCGCGCCGCCCTGTTCGAAAGTGCCACCGCATTGCTGGGCGGCATGCGCGCCGACATCTTCCTCATGCACCCGCTCACCACCGCGAGCTTCCGCCCCGAAGCCTTCCCGCGCAGCCGCGCCTACCAGACGCTGGCCGACCCGGACGTGGTCGAG
>JBKJNV010000051.1:0-4060 GCA_046593435.1 Roseomonas sp. | reverse complement strand
CGCCTCAGCCGCGATCTGGGTCAGCACGGTGGTGCTGCCCTGGCCGATATCGACGGCGCCGTTGAAGAAGGTCAGCCGGCCATCGGGGGCAAGCGTGATGCGCATGGTCGAGGGGTTCGACATGCCCGTATTGCCGATGCCGTACCACATGCAGGCGATGCCGGTGCCGCGCCGGGTCGGGCCAGCTTGCGCGTTGTGCGCGGCGGCGTCAGCGCGCAGCGCGTGCCAGTGCGGGCGCAGCGCGTCGAGGCAGGCGGGCAGACCGGCGGAATGCGCGATGGTCTGACCGGTGGCCGTGGTGTCCCCGGCGCGGAGCGCGTTCAGCGCGCGGAATTCCAGCCGGTCCAATCCGCACTTATCAGCCAGTGCGTCGTACAGCGCCTCCTGCGCGATCGCGGCCTGCGGTACGCCGAAGCCGCGGAAGGCGCCGGAGGGCGGGTTGGTCGTGTAGATCGCGCGGGCAATGGCGGTGACCCGCGGCACGCGGTAGGGCCCCGGGGCATGGACGGGCACGCGGCCGGCCACCGTCGGGCCCCAGCTCGCATAGGCGCCGGTGTCGAAATCGCCGTCAAAGTCGAAGCTGGTGAGGCGCCCATCGGCTGCGCAGGCGGCGCGGGCGCGGATGCGCGACGGGTGGCGCTTGGTGGAACTCGCCATGCTTTCGCCGCGCGTCCAGATGGCGCGGACGGGGCGCCCCGTCACCCAGGCCGCGACCGCGATCATCGGCTGGACCGAGACATCGAGCTTGCCGCCGAAGCCGCCACCACACGCCGAGGGGATGATGCGCACCTGGTCCTGGGGGATGCCGAGGATGCGCGCCACTTCCTCGCGGTCCATGTAGGGGGCCTGGGTGCAGGCGAAGACGGTGATGGTGTCCCCGGTGCGCTCGGCATAGCCGGCCTCGGGTTCGATATAGGCGTGCTCGACAAAGCCGGTCTCGAAGCGGCCCTCGGCGATATGGGCCGCCTCTGGCGCGTCGCGCTCGGCGATGACGCGGCCGGTGGCCAGCACATTGTCGGGGCGGAACAGGTGCAGCACCGCAGCACCTGGCTGGAGGGCCGCGTCCATGTCGATCGGCGGCAGCAGCGTCCAGGTGATGGGCAGGTCCGCGAAGCGCACCGCATCGACCGCAGCGCGCGGGCCGACCAGGGCGCCGATGCAGTCGCCGCGATAGCGGATGTAGTCGCCGCAGAAGACCGGCTGGTCCTTGATGTCGGGGTAGATGCCGAAGCTGTTCGTCCCAGGCACGTCGGCCGCCGTCAGCAGCCGGATGCCGGCCGCGGCAAGCGCCGCCATGTCGCCAAGGGCGAAACGCGCATGCGCGTGCGGCGAGCGGATGGGGCGCAGCCACAGCGCATCGCTGGGCGCTGTGTCGGCGCCGAAGCGGTCGCGCCCGGTCAGCTTCGCGATGCCATCCAGCCGTGGCAGCCTTGCGCCAACGCCGCCCGCCGTTCCCGCCACGGCTGTGCGGAAGCGGTGGGCGTCGGCGATGGCCTCGATGATCTTGGTGTATCCGGTGCAGCGGCAGAGCACGCCGGCGATCGCGTCGCGCACCGCATCGGCGCCGGGCTGAGGATGCTGCGCAAGAAGCTCCATCGCCGCCATCAGCATCCCCGGCGTGCAGATGCCGCACTGCGCCGCGCCGTGATGCAGGAAGGCCGCCTGCAGCGCGGCGCCGACGGCGTCATCGGCCAGGCCCTCGACCGTGCGGATGGTGCGGCCCTCGGCCTGGGCGGCAGGGATCAGGCAGGCGCAGACTTGCGCGCCATCGAGGAGCACCGTGCAGGCGCCGCAATCGCCCGCATCGCAGCCGACCTTGGTCCCCGTAAGGCCGAGCGTGTCGCGCAGGATGGTGGAGAGGCGGGTGTTGGGGGCCGCGTTGCAATCGCGCGGCACGCCGTTGACGGTGAGGATCATGCTGCGCGCGCCGGGCTTGCGACGGTGAGGCGCGCGAGCAGGCGTTGCACCAGCACCCGCGCGGCGGCCTGGCGATAATCGGCTGTGGCCCGCGTGTCGTCGATGGGTGAGAGGCCCTCGAGATGCTCGGCCTGCACCGCGACCTGCCCGGGCCGGCTGCCGCGGAGTGCGGCTTCCAGCGCCGGCAGCCGCCGTGCTGCGGGCGAACAGGCGCCGATGGCGATGGCGGCCTCGGCGATGCGCCCGGCCTCGATCCGCAGCGTGGCCGCGACCATGACGATGGAGATCACCAGATAATGGCGCGCGCCCAGCTTCTCGAACCCGCTGCGCCAGTCGCCGGGCCGCCTTGGCACCAGCACGGCGGTGAGCAGTTCGTCCGGCGCGCGCGCGGTGGCGCGATTGCCGCGCAGGAAATCGGCCAGCGGCAGGCGGCGAGAGCCGCGCAGGCTCGCGAGCTCAACCGCCGCATCGAGGGCCAGCAGCGGTGGGGCGCCATCGGCCGCGGGGCTGGCGTTGCACAGATTGCCACCGATGGTGCCGCGGTTCTGGATCTGCGCGCCACCGACCCCGCGCGAGGCGGCGCGGAGCGCGTCGAATTCGGGGGGCAGTTCGGCGTCGCGCAGCTGCGCCCAGGTGGCCCCGGCGCCGATCCGCCAATGATCGGGCGCGGGTTCGATGGCCGCGAATGCCGGCACGGCGCCGAGGTCCAGCATGGCGGCGGGCGCGCCCTCACCCCAGGCGAAGCGCGCGGCCTGGGCGGGGTAGATGTCGGTCCCTCCGGCGAACGGCGTGAGCGTGGGTTGCGCCGCCAGCATCGCCAGCGCCTCTGCCATGGTGTTCGGGCGCAGCCAGGCGGGGGCTTGGGTGTCGGTCATTGTCACACCAACGATCCTAGGACCCCCGCACCCGCCGGTTCAACACCCATCACGCGAGGCGGCGCAGGAGTGCCACCAGCCGCGCCGCCTCCTCCCGCGACAGCGGCGCCAGCGTTGCGGCGGTGACCGCGCGGGCCTTTTCGATCAGGAATGGAAGTGCCGCGAGCGCGGCCGGCGTCAAGGCCACGAGGAGCCGGCGGGTGTCGGCGCCGTCGCGCTGCCGTGTGACCATCCCGCGCGCCATCAGCCGCGCGACCACACCCTTCACAGTGGCCGGGTCCATCGCAAGCTGCCGGCCGAGCAGGTTCTGCGACAGCGGCCCCTCACGCCACAGCGTGACGAGTGCGGCGAACTGCATCGCGGTCGGCTGGTGGTCGCCCATGATGGACTGGAACAGGGCCAAATGGCGCTGGTTCGCGCGACGCAGCAGGTGGCCCACCTGCTCGGCGAGCGCGTAGTCCTCGGGCGGCCCGGGTGGCGTTTCGCGCGGCATCCCCACACCCTTCCTGCACCGACATTTCGTTTCTAGGCTCACGATGCCGGGCCGCGCTAGGCTGATCCAGGCAGGCAGGGGGCACAGCATGGCGGTCGAAGCGGCATCGGGTCTCCCGCGGGGCAGCGTGCTGATCCGCAACATCGGGCTGCTGCTGTCGGGCGATCTCGCGCAGCCGGTGCTCGATGCCGATGCCATCCTGGTGGTGGACGGGCGCATCGCCGCCATCGGCCGGTTGGGCGCGCTGCCCGATGCGCCGGGGGCCACCATCATCGATGCGCGCGGCGGCGCGGTCGCACCGGGGCTGATCGACAGCCACGTCCACCCGGTCTTTGGCGACTGGACCCCGCGCCAGAACCAGATCGGGTGGGTCGATAGCTGCCTCCACGGCGGCGTGACGACCATGATTTCGGCCGGCGAGGTGCACCTGCCGGGCCGCCCGCGCGACATCATCGGCCTCAAGGCGGTGGCCATCGCGGCGCAGCGCAGTTTTGCCAATGCGCGGCCCTCGGGCGTGAAGGTGCTGGCGGGAGCGCCGGTGCTGGAACAGGGGATGGTCGAGAGCGATTTCGCCGAACTCGCGGCGGCCGGTGTGACCCTGCTGGGTGAGGTGGGGTTGGGCTCGGTCAAGGCCGGGTATGAGGCGCGCGAGATGGTGGCCTGGGCGCGCAAGCACGGCATCCAGAGCACCATCCACACCGGCGGCCCCTCCATCCCCGGCTCCGGGCTGATCGACCGCGACACGGTGCTGGAGGCGGATGCCGACATCATCGGC
>JBKJNV010000659.1:0-4078 GCA_046593435.1 Roseomonas sp. | reverse complement strand
GGCAACGACGCCGAGCACCGGCCGCCCGGCGCGGATCAGCCCGATATGCACGGCGTAGTGCGGCGTCCCGCGCGCGAATTCCCGCGTGCCGTCGAGCGGGTCCACCAGCCAGTAGCTCTCGCCCGGGGCGGTGATCAGGCCGCCGGCCACCTCCTCCTCGGCCACCACGGGCAAATGTGGCGCACCCTCGCGCAGACCATCGACGATGATGGCTTCGGCGATGCGGTCGGCAGCGGTGACGAAGGTCGCGTCCGACTTGCGCTCCACCACGAAGCCCGCGCGCTTGACCGCGAGGATCGCCTCCGCCGCGCGCTCCGCGAGCCCCAAGGCGAGGGCGAGCAGCGCCTTGTCATCGGATTGCCTGTCCATACCTCCTCATCCCTGGCCGCGCGCCCTATGGCAAGCCCGGCGCCGGCGTGGTGTTCTGTCCCACCGTATCTTTGCTCCAGGAGCCTTCATGGCCGACATCGCCTTCCAAAAACCCGCACTGCCCCGCCATGGAGCGCTGGTGCTGCTGCTGCCCGAGGAAGGTGGCGGCGGCCCGCTGCACGAGGCGGCCATCACCGCGACCGAGGGCCGCCTGCCCAAGGCGCTGGAGGCCGCGGGCTTCAAGGGCAAGAAGGGCCAGACCGCCACGCTCTGGGCGCCCGGCGGGGGGCTGTCCAAGATCGTGGCTATTGGCCTGGGCAAGCCCTCGGACGTCACGGCGGAGAACCTTGAATCGCTCGGTGGCACCGCCTGGCCGCTGATTGCCGCCGAGCGTGAATCGGTCGTTGCTGCAGAAGCGCTCGCACCCGACCTCGCGGCAAGGATCGGCTCGGGGCTCAAACTGCGCTCCTACCGCTTCGACAAGTACCGCACGAAGGAGAAGGAGGAGGACAAGCCCAAGGCCGAGCGCATCGCCATCGCGACCGCGGACCCTGCCAAGGCCAAGGCCGCCTTCGCCCCGCTCGCTGCCATCGCGGAGGGCATCTTCCTCGCGCGTGACCTGGTGTCCGAGCCGCCGAACGTGCTGTTTCCGGCCGAGATGGCGGATCGTTGCAAGGCGCTCGAAAAGCTTGGCGTCGTGGTCGAGATCATGGGGCCGAAGGAGATGAAGAAGCTCGGCTTCGGCGCGCTGCTCGGTGTGGCGCAAGGCTCGGTCCAGGAACCGCGCATGGTGGTGATGAAGTGGATGGGGGCGCCGAAGGGCACGGGCAAGTCGAAGAAGCCGGGCAAGCAGCCTCTGTGCTTCGTGGGCAAGGGCGTGACCTTCGACACCGGCGGCATCTCCATCAAGCCCGCGGGCGGGATGGAGGAGATGAAGTTCGACATGGCGGGCGCGGGCACCGTCATCGGGCTGATGGCCGCCCTTGCGGGCCGGAAAGCCAAGGCGGACGTGATCGGCCTCGTGGGCCTGGTCGAGAACATGCCCTCGGGCAATGCGCAGCGGCCGGGCGATGTGGTGACATCCTATTCCGGCCAGACCATCGAGGTAATCAACACCGATGCGGAGGGCCGCCTCGTGCTGGCCGATGTGCTCTGGTACGCGCAGGAGAAGTACGACCCGGCCTTCATGATCGACCTCGCCACGCTGACCGGCGCGATCATCGTGGCCCTGGGCCATGAGCATGCCGGGATGTTCGCCAATGACGAGGCGCTCACGGAAAAGCTCGAAGCGGCGGGCAAGGCGACCGGCGAACTGGTCTGGCGCATGCCGCTGGGCGATGCCTATGACAAACAAATAAAATCGGACATCGCGGACATGAAGAATGTCGGCGGCCGGCCGGGCGGGTCGATCACGGCGGCGCAGTTCATCCAGCGCTTCGTCAACAACAAGCCCTGGGTGCACCTCGACATCGCGGGCACCGCCTGGGCCTACAAGGACACCGCCCTGATCCCCAAGGGTGCCAGTGCCTACGGGGTTCGCCTGCTCGATCGCCTGGTCGCGGACCACTACGAGGATTGATGCAGATACGGCTTCGCACGGCCGCACCGCGCCCGGGCGAGGCGGTGGCCCTGCCGGTCCGGCAGGGCACGCCGCTGCCAGAGGCGTGCGCGGCCCCGGCCGCGGCCGCGCGCTTCAACGGCGAGGCCGGTGCGGCGCTCGCCCTGTTCATGCCAGACCCGGTGATCCTCGCCGGGGCTGGGACGGGTGCGACGCCGCTCGACTATGAACGCGCCGGGGGGGCGACCATCGCTGTCCGCGGGCAGGCGCCCGTACTGGTGATGGATGCGCGCGGCCTGCAACCCGCCGAAGCGGCGGCCTTCGCCGCGGGCGCGATGCTGCGCGGCGCCGCCCAGCACGTGATCCGCAGCGCGCCCGCGGATCGGCCGGCGCCCCGTGTGGAACTGCTGACCTCCGACCGCTCGGGCACCATCGTGCCGTGGCGCGACGCCGAGGCTTCCGTGCGCGGGGCGCTCTACGCGCGCGACCTGGTCACCGCACCCGCCAACCAGCTCACGCCTGCTTCCTTCGCAGCGCGGCTGCGCGGGCTGGAGGCGCATGGCATCCAGGTGAGCGTGATGGGGCCGAAGCGACTGCTCCGACGCGGTTTCGGGGCACTATCTGCCGTGGGCCGTGAAGCAGCCTCCGGCCCCCGCCTGGTGACGCTGCGCTGGAAGGGCACCCTCAATGCCCGGCCCGTTGCCTTCATCGGCAAGGGGCTCTGCTTCGACACGGGAGGCATCTCGATCAAGCCGGCGGCGGGGATGGAGGAGATGCGTGCGGACATGGCGGGTGCCGCAGCCTGTGCGGGCGCGATGCTCGCACTCGCGCTGCGTCGTTCGCCCGCACCGGCCATGGCCATCCTCGCGATTGCGGAGAACGCGACAGGCGGGGCCAGCTACCGGCCCGGCGACGTGCTGCGGACGCTGTCGGGGCGCACCGTGGAGGTGATCGACACCGACGCCGAGGGCAGGCTAGTCCTGGCCGATGCGCTGCACCACGCGCGCCAGCACCGGCCGCAGGCGATGATCGATCTCGCCACACTCACCGGCTCTATCGTGACGGCACTCGGTCATCACCGGGCGGGGGTCTTCGGCAATGATCCGCCGCTCGCCGCTGCCCTTGTGGCGGCTGGCGCGGCGGTGGGCGAACCGCTCTGGCCGATGCCGATCACGGCGCGGCACCGCGAGGATCTGAACAGCGACATTGCCGATATCCGGCAATGCGCCCCCGCCGGCTCCGGCGCCTTCGGCGGCCGGCTGCTGCCCGATGCCTGCCACGCCGCTGCCTTTCTGCGCGAATTCGCCGGTCCCTTGCCCTGGGCCCACCTCGACATCGCCGGCGTCGAGACGCGGGTGGAGGATGATGCCCTGGGCCCCAAGGGTGCCACGGGGTTCGGCGCGCGCCTGCTCGACCGCCTGGTCGCAACCCGCTTTGAGGCGGAGCGCTGATGGCCGAGATCGGCTTCTACCACCTGACGCGGACCAGCACGGTGGCCGCCGCACCCAAGCTGCTCGGTCGCATCCTGGCCAGCGGCGGCCGCGCGCATATCCTGTGCGGCTCCGCCGAAGGGCTGGAGGCGTTGGACGCAGCACTTTGGCTTTCAGGTGATCCCGATTGGCTGCCGCATGGCCGCGCCGATGCGCCGCATGCCGAGCACCAGCCCATCCTGCTATCCGCCGAGGACGCCCCCCCGGCGAATGGCGCGCGCTTCCTGCTGCTGCTCGACGGCGCCACCACATCGCGGGCCGAGGTCTATGACCGCGTGTTGGACCTGTTCGACGGCAATGACGAGGAAGCGACCGCCGCGGCGCGCGTCCGCTGGGCGGCGGCAAAGGCGGCCGGGCACACGCTCAGCTACCTCAGGCAAGGCGCCCAGGGCTGGGAGAAGGGATAGATCGTGATCGTCGAAGGCAGGGAACGGAAGCAGGCGTGATTCCTAGACCGGGATCGGCGCTTCCGTCAGCGCAGAGCCTGTTCTAACGCCCGCGACCTGCGTCGAAGCCCAGGAAGCCGACCTCGGGGCGCGGCGCGCCGCCGTCATTGGCGAAAAGGCGCGGCGATTGCGGCGCGGCGGTGCGCTGCACCGGGGCGGTCACCGCCGTGGCAGAGCGTGCGGCGGCGCGCTCGGCCGCCGAGCGCCTGGCGGCC
>JBKJNV010000653.1:0-2796 GCA_046593435.1 Roseomonas sp. | reverse complement strand
GACCCCGAGACAGGCGAGGTCGAACGCAAGCAGCTGGTCCGCGGCTACGAGTACGAGAAGGACCAGTACGTTCTGCTCACCGATGAGGAGATCAAGTCGGTGCAGCTCGAAAGCACGCGCACCATTGACATCGAACACTTCGTGGATGCTGCCTCCATCGACCGCATCTGGTGGAACGATCCCTACTACCTAGTGCCCGATGGCAAGGCCGGAATCGATGCCTTCACCGTCATCCGCGAGGCCATGGCGCACGCGAACAAAATCGCGCTCGCCCGCGTGGTCCTCGGCACGCGCGAGCGCATTGTCGCGATCGAGCCGCGCGGCAATGGCATGCTTGTCACCACGCTCCGCAGCCATGACGAGGTGCGCGCCGACGCCGCATTGTTCGATGCCGTGCCGCCCGCCAAGACCAACCCCGGCATGATCGACATCGCCGAGCGCATCATCGCGCAGCAGGCCGGCCCCTTCGACCCCTCCGCCTTCACCGATCGCTATGAGGAGGCGCTGCGCGCACTGATCCGCAGCAAGCAGGACGGCGGCGATGGCGGCGTGACGGCGCCGCCACCGCGCGAGGACAATGTCATCGACCTGATGGAAGCCCTCCGCCGCAGTCTTGAGGGCAGCGGTGCAGAGGCCAAGCGCAAGCCGGCGGCGGCGAAGACGGCCGCAAAGACTGCGAAGCCGGCCACTTCCAAGACAAAGCCGAAGCCTTCTGCCAAGGATGCGCCAAGCCCGCGCCGGCGGGCGGCGGGATAGGCGATGGCGCGGCGCCCGGACCCGCTCGCGCCCTACAACGCCAAGCGCGATTTTGCGCGCACGCCGGAACCGCACGGCGCGCCAGGTGTTGCGACCGGCGCGCTCCGGTTCATCATCCACCGCCACGCGGCCCGCAGGCTGCACTACGACCTGCGGCTGGAATGGGGCGGGGTGCTGAAATCCTGGGCCGTGACGCGTGGCCCCTCGCTCGACCCGATCGACAAGCGCCTGGCGGTGGAGGTGGAGGATCACCCGCTCGACTATGGCAGTTTCGAAGGCACCATCCCCGCGCCGGGCTATGGCGCCGGGACGGTGCAGATCTTCGACCACGGCGCCTGGGCGCCGCTGCATGCGGACGCCGTGGAGGCTGACCTCGCGCGCGGCGAGCTGAAATTCGTGCTGTCGGGCGAACGGCTCAAAGGTGGCTTCGTGCTTGTGCGTCTGAAGCACCGCGATGGGGAGAAGGCTGAGCGGCGCAACTGGCTGATCATCAAGGAACGCGACAGCATGGCGACCCCCGGGGCGGGCGACGCCGTCCTGCGCGCCGAAACCTCGGTCGAGAGCGGTCGCACGCTGGAGCAGATCGCGGCCGGAATGGCCCCCGCGAAGGGCGTGAAGAAGAAGGCTGCATCGCCCGTCCCGGCAGACCCGCCACTGACCACCCCGAAGCCGGTCCATGGCGCAACCGACGCCCCGCCAAAGCCGACCAGGCGAGCGGCGAGCGCGAAATCGCTTCCAGCCGAAGCGGCCCCGCCGCCTGCTGCAAAGAAGCCCGCTCGCGCCGCGAAGCCGCCCTCGGCCATTCCGGATTTTGTCCCGCCCCAGCTGTGCCGCCTGGTGGCGAGCCCGCCGCGCGGTGAGCCCTGGCTGCATGAGCTGAAGCTCGATGGCTACCGTCTGCAACTGCGCGTGGCGGCGGGCCATGCATCGCTGCGCACCCGCACGGGGCTGGACTGGACAAAGCGCTTCCCCACCATCGCCAAGGACGCGGCACGCCTGCCGGACGCCTTGATGGATGGCGAGGTCGTGGCACTCGATCCGCAGGGCCAGCCAAGCTTCTCGCTGCTGCAGGCAACACTGTCCGGCGAAGCCTCCGCACCGATGCTCTGCTACGTGTTCGACCTGCTGCATGAGGGCGCGCGCGATTGGCGCGGCGAGCCGCTGCTCGCGCGCAAGGCGCGGCTCGCGGAGCTGCTGCGCGGTGCCGGAGCATCATTGCGCTACCTCGATCATTTCACCGCACCGGGCGAGGCCGTGCTCGCCTCCGCCTGCCGCCTGTCCATGGAGGGCATCGTCTCAAAACGCGGCGACCAGCCCTATGTCTCGGGCCGAGGGGATTCATGGGTGAAGGCCAAGTGCCGCGGGCGGGAGGAGTTCGTCATCGGCGGCTGGTCGGCCGACAAGGCGGGGCGTGGACTCGGCGCGCTGCTGGTCGGCGCACGGTGTGCGGAGGGCCTCGCCTATCTCGGCCGCGTCGGCACCGGCTTCTCCGGGCGCACGGCGTCGGCACTTCTCGCGCGCATGCAGCCGATGCGGCGCGGGGCTTCGCCCTTCACCGGTGCCCAGCCCGCGCGTATCAGCGACGTGACCTGGGTGACGCCAAGCCTAGTCGCCGAGGTCGCCCATGGCGGCTGGACGGATGCCGGCATCCTGCGCCACGCGAGCTTCCTCGGCCTGCGCGAGGACAAGCCCGCGGACGAGGTGGTGGCCGAGGCCGCGCCCGCGCCGCCTGAACCCGCGCCAGCGCCTACCGCTCCGCGCCGCCCCTCCGGCACCGCGCGCCTGACAAACCCCGAGCGGGTGATCTGGCCCGCCGCCGAGGGCCAGCGCGCGCTGACGAAGGGCGACCTCGCCGCATATTTCGAACGCTACGCGGACCGCATCCTCGCCGGCGTGGCCGGGCGGCCGCTCTCCATCCTCCGTGCGCCCGAAGGCGTGGGTGGCGAGGTATTCTTCCAGCGCCATGCCATGCGGGGGCAGTCGCCGCTGATCGGGGCCGTTGAGGTCGCCGGCCAGGCGCGGCCCTACATGCGCATCGAC
>JBKJNV010000156.1:0-2889 GCA_046593435.1 Roseomonas sp. | reverse complement strand
CCTGGGCTTTCCCTCGGTCCCCTACGGCCACGCGCTCTACTACCCGACGCAGCTGCTCTCCACGCTGCTGGGCGGCGGGATGTCCTCGCGCCTGTTCCAGGAAATCCGCGAAAAGCGCGGGCTGGTCTACTCGGTCTACTCCTTCGCCACGCCCTTCCGCGATTCCGGCATGATCCAGATCTACGCCGGCACCGGTGAGAAAGAAGCGGCCGAGCTGATGCCGGTGACGCTCCAGGAACTTCTCCGCGTCCAGCGCGACGTCACCGAGGATGAGCTGCAACGCGCCAAGGCACAGCTGCGCGCCTCGCTGCTCATGTCGCTCGAATCCACCGGCAGCCGCACCGAACAACTCGCGCGGCAACTGCAAATCCACGGCCGCGTCATCCCCACCGAGGAAACCAAGGCGAAGATCGCGGCCGTGACCATCGACCAGATCCAACAGGCCGCCGCATTCGCCTTTCGCGGCAAACCCACGCTCGCCACCATGGGGCCGGCGGACAAGGTGCCCGGCATCGCGGCGATTGCGGAGACGCTGGCGGCGTAGGCGTCCCCGGGGAGGGCGCTGCCCTCCCCGGACCCCACCCGCCAGGATCGTGTCGATCCTGTACCTCCATCTGTTGGTGCTGGGATGGGGGAGGGCGGTTAGGGTGGTTTCGCTTCGCGGACCCGTTGGGGAGATAGGGCGGCCGGAGGGCGCTCCCAACCGGCACGCCCGCACAAGCCGCCCTCTCTCCCCAACGGGTTCACAGGCCAACGGCCAAGCCAACCCCTCCCAATCCCAAGACCAACGCATGCCGGGGTCCGGGGATCGGCGCGATCCCCGGCGGGGGGTCAGGGGGGCAGCGCCCCCCTGGACACACAGCGCAAGCCCGACATCTTCATGCTAGGTTCCAGGGCGATCGGGAGTGCATGAGCATGACAACGCGTGGCGCCGGGGAATGCGGCCGATGAACCATCTGGACACCCTGGGCGCCCTGATCGATGCCGCCCGGCGCGCCGGTGCGGACAGCGCCGACGCGCTGCTGGTCAAGAACGCTTCGCTCTCCGTCTCCCGCCGGCTGCGCAAGATCGAGCAGCTGGAGCGTGCCGAGCGCTTCGACATCGGCCTGCGCGTCTTCATCGGCCAGCGCCAGGCCATGATCGCCTCGACCGACGTCGACCCGCGCGGCTTCGAAAAACTCGCCGAGCGCGCCATCGCCATGGCGCGCGTGGTCCCCGAGGACCCCTTCGCGGGCCTTGCCGACGCCGCGACCTTCACCTTGCCCGACCTGGACCTCGCCGATGCCGAGGAGCCGGCGGCCGAAGCGCTGCTCGCCCGCGCCGCGATCATCGAGGAGGCCGCCCTCGCCGTCCCCGGCATCACCAACTCCGAAGGCGGTGAGGCGAGCTGGTCTCACACCGAAGTCGCCCTCGTCGCCTCCAACGGCTTCGCCGGCGGCTATGCCCGTACCAGCCACAGCACCGGCATTTCCGTCATCGCCGGCCAGGGCACCGCGATGGAGCGCGACTGGGAGCATTCCTACACCGTCCACCTGGCCGACCTGGAAGACGCAGCGATGCTCGGCCGCCGCGCCGGCGAGAACGCCATCGCGCGGCTGAACCCGCGCCGGCCGCCCACCGCGCGCATTCCGGTGGTCTTTGCCCCCCGCGTCTCAGGCTCGCTGCTCGGGCACCTCGCGGGCGCCATCAACGGCGCCTCGGTCGCGCGCGGCACCTCCTTCCTCAAGGACAGCATGGGCAAGCGCATCCTCGCGCAGGGGCTGACGGTTCGCGACGACCCGAACCGGCCCCGCGGCCTCCGCTCCCGCCCCTTCGACGGCGAGGGCCAGCCTGGGGCCGCGCGCGCCGTGGTCGAGGATGGCGTGCTCACCACCTGGATGCTGGATGCGCGCAGCGCCCGGCAGCTCGGCCTCGCCAGCACAGGCCACGCCAGCCGCGGGACCGGCGGGCCGCCCGGTCCCTCGCCCACCAATTTCTGGCTCGACCCGGGCCATGTCACGCCCACCGAGCTGATGAGCGACATCGTCGAGGGCCTGTACGTGACGGACCTCATCGGCATGGGCGTGAACGGCGTGACCGGGGATTACAGCCGCGGTGCCGCCGGCTTCATGATCCGCCATGGCCAACTGGCCGAGCCGGTGAGCGAAATCACCATCGCGGGGCGCCTGCAGGAGATCTTCCTCAACATGGCGCCGGCCAATGACCTGGTGTTCCGCCGCGGCACGGACGCGCCCACCATCCGGGTCGATGGCCTGACCTTGGCCGGCGCATGAAGACCATCCTCGCCGAGGCGGTCGCCGCGCTCGCGGACCTCGCGCATGGCCGCGCTGGCGACGCGAAGGCCACCGCGCAGCTGGCCATCGCGACGGCGCTGCAGATCCCCGACCTGCTCGATGCCGGGCTGCTGCGCCCCGGCGACCTCGATGACGAGGCGCTGGCGGCGATGGCCGTGGTCATCGACGCCGCGGCCGCCTTCGATGAGGATGAGGAAACGCTGGCCGAATTCATCGCCGAGTTGGAAGCGGATGACCTGCGGAACATCGCCGCCGCGTCGCGTCCCTGGGCCGCCGCCGTCTATGCCGACATGGTTCCGAACAGCGCGAAGACAGACCGCTCGCAATCCGGCGCCGGATAACCTATATTCGCTGTAATGTTTACCCGAACCGGAGACGTCGTCCCCATGGCTCGTACTGCAATCCGCAAGCGGATCGGATTTTTCGCTGCTGCCTTCGCCGCCGGCCTGATGGTGCTGGCCCCGGCCATCGCTGAAGCGCGTCCCGGCGGCGGCTCGTCCTCGGGCAGCCGCGGCAGCCGCACGCAGTCGGCCCCGGCGCCGACGCAGACCGCGCCGAACACCGCGCAGCCGATGCAGCGCACCCAGCAGCCGAC
>JBKJNV010000511.1:0-3234 GCA_046593435.1 Roseomonas sp. | reverse complement strand
GGTCCCCAGGTTGCGCACCTTGTGCAGGGCGATGCCGATCTCGGCCAGCATTGGCGTCAGCAGGTTGATGCCGCCCAGCGCCGCCCCGGTGCCCCCGAAGCGGAGCGTGGTCATCCCCTCCGCATGGATCGCAGGCGTTGCGAGCACCGCCCCTGCCAGGGCAATGAAGGACCGACGCGGCAAGGCGGACGTTGACAGCATCGATACTCGAGCCTCAAGCCGCTGGTCATCCGCGCGGCCGGGGGGGCCGGCGTCCAACGCCAAGGGCTCAAGCGAGGATTGTCCACTACAAACGTAAAAAAACCGTGATCGGGGGCTTGGCGGGACAGGCACCGGGCTCATCGCACCGGGAGACATTCGTGCTGAACCCGGGTGCCGGGCACACACAGGATGCAGAGTTTCGCCACGCGAAGGCCCGGGATCATCGCCGCGCGGGACGATGGCGAGCGCATCCCCAGGGGGCCAAGGTCAGGCGACCGCGCGCTGCACCCGCATCACCCCGCGCTGGCGGAGCACCAACGCCCCGATCAGCGCCACCTGCGCCATGTTGAACGCGATCCCAGCCCACCAGGCGGCGGCGTAGAAGCCCACCGCGTCATAGATCGCCCCGGCCAGCCAGGCGCCGAAGGCCATTCCCGCGAGGCTGCACATCAGCAGCGCGGGGACGCGCCAATTCACCTCCACCGCCGGGAACAGCTCCCGCACCGCCAGGACATAGGCCGGCACGATCCCTCCGAAGCCCAGGCCATAGACAGCCGCCGCGAGGAACAATCCGGCCTCATCCTGCGTCACCAGGAAGCCCATCATCCCCAAGGTCTGCGCCACACCGCCGATCAGCACGGTCCACAACCCGCCGATGCGGTCCGACAGCCAGCCCCAGAATTGCCGCGCCACGAAGGCCGAGAGCAGCAGGACCGACAGCATTGCCGCCCCCACCGAAGTCCGGATGCCAAGATCGCCACACAACGCCACCAGATGCGCCGCCGGCATGGCCATGGGCACGCAGCACAGGAAGCTGCCGAGCGACATCAGCGCCAGCGCCCGGTTCGGCGCCATCCCCAACACGCGCGCCCCAGGCACCGAGCGAATGCCGCCGCTCCCGCTCGGCGCCACCGGCGGTGGCCGCAGCACGAGGGCCGAGAGCACGATGATGATCGCCGCCGCCACGATGCCATAGACCACCATGGTCCAGCGCCAGCCATAGAT
Source organism: Roseomonas sp. (assembly GCA_046593435.1). GTDB lineage: Bacteria > Pseudomonadota > Alphaproteobacteria > Acetobacterales > Acetobacteraceae > Plastoroseomonas. The sequence continues at coordinate 2,028 of JBKJNV010000511.1, read as the reverse complement.
GGCGATCGACCGCTCGAACACCGAAGGCCAGACGAAGCCCGCGATGTACTGCCCCGATGAGACGAGCGCGAGCGCCGTCCCGCGCCTTCGATCAAACCAGAGCGAGACATAGGCCAGCATCGGCGGAAACAGCGCGCCATTGCCGAACAGCCCCACCCCGATGCCGATGCCGACCAGCAGCGACCAGGGCTCCGCCAGCGCCGCAATGGCCAGCCCCGCGAAGATCGCCACGCCGCCGAGCATGCCCACCGCGCGATGCCCGAACCGCCCCGCCAGCACCCCGCAGATCACGCCCCCCAGACCCGTGCCGAAATACGCGAGCGAGGTGGCCAGCGAGGGCAGCGACCGCCCCCCGCCCAGCGTATCGGCAATCGGCACCAGGCCAATCACCACCGTCATCGGCGCGCCCGCGGCGAGTGCCAGCATCGCCAGCGTGGCGAAGGCAATAGTCCAGGATTGCCGCGTCTCAATGCTGTGCGCGACGGCTGCCGGCTGGTTGTCCTGTCCCATGGGCGAAGTGTCCCCGTACCGGAGGCCGGCGGCAAGCCCGGGGGCTCCGCCCCCAGACCCCCGCCGGGGATCGCGCCGATCCCCGGGCCCCTGCGTGTGTTGGTGCTGGGATTGGGAAGGGGTGTGCTTGCTGAATGGGGCGGATCGGGGAGGGGGCGCATCAAGGGAGTGCCCCTCGCCACCGGGACTTCCATGCGCCCCCTCCCCAACCCGCCTCGCCTCCGGCGAGAACCCCTCACCCAAACTCAGTACCAACAGATGGAGGTCCAGGATCGACACGATCCTGGCGGGGTCCAGGGGCGGAGCCCCTGGCCTTGCTCCCTACCGGAACACCGGCGCTGCGTTGTCATTTTCGGGCTCGGGCGGCGGGACCGAGATGGTAACGCTCGCGGGGTCCACGCCGGTGCCGCGGTCGATCCAGTAGGTCACGGTTTCGGGCCACAGGATGATGATCAGCACCAGCAGCATTTGCAGCCCCACCCAGGGCAGTGCGCCCCAGTAGATGTCGGCGCTGCGCACTGTCTTGGGCGCGATGCCGCGCAGGTAGAACAGCGCGAAGCCGAAGGGCGGGTGCATGAAGCTGGTCTGCATGTTCACGCAGATCAGCACTCCGAACCAGACCAGGTCGATGCCGAGCTTCACCGCGATGGGTGCGAGCAGCGGGATGACGATGAACGCGATTTCGAAGAAATCGAGGAAGAAGGCCAGGAAGAAGATGAACAGGTTGACGGCGATGAGGAAGCCTACCTGCCCGCCGGGCAACCCGGTCAGCAGGTGTTCCAGCCACACCCCGCCATCCACGCCCTGGAACACCAGCGAGAACACGGTCGCGCCGATCAGGATGAACATCACCATGGTGGTGATGCGCATGGTGTTGCCCATGGCCTGCCGCAGCAGCGCCCAGCTGTAGCGCCGGTTCACGATGGCCAGCACGATCGCGCCCACCACGCCCATCGCACCCGCTTCGGTCGGCGTGGCGAGGCCCATGAAAATGGTCCCCAGCACCAGGAAGATCAGCACGATGCAGGGCACCATGCCCTTGAGTACGCGCCAGTACAGCGGCCATCCCCGCGGCCCCAGCGCCTCGGGCGGCAGCGGGGGGACCTTGTGCGGGGCGACGATGCTGACCACTGCGATGAAGCCCATGAACAGCAGCACCTGCAGGATCGAGGGCCCGATCGCGCCGGCATACATGTCGCCCACACTGCGCCCCAGCTGGTCGCCGAGCACGATCAGCACGAGGCTGGGCGGGATCACCTGGGTGATGGTGCCTGAGGCCGCAATCACACCAGTCGCGGTGCTGGGCGCAATCACGGGGACCGTGGCCGCAAGCGTGATCGCGATGGGGATGATCAGCCTGCCGATCATGATGCGCTACGGCTACGACATGCGCATCGCGACTGGTGTGATTGCGGCCTCAGGCACCATCACCCAGGTGATCCCGCCCAGCCTCGTGCTGATCGTGCTGGGCGACCAGTTGGGGCGCAGCGTCGGCGACATGTATGCCGGCGCGATCGG
>JBKJNV010000503.1:0-4407 GCA_046593435.1 Roseomonas sp. | reverse complement strand
GCGGGATGCGGCGGGCATTCTCGCGCAGAGCCAGGCGAAAATGCTGCGCGATGCGGGGCAGTTGGATTACGGCGGGCGGGATGGGAATGCGATCGCGCCGCTATCGTTGGGAATGATCTGATGCGGCGCGCCTTTCTGCGCCCTCAAGCGGCGGGCGCCGCCTCCTGCGGCTTGCCTCGCCGGACGACCGGCGGCGCCCGTTCGGGCGCTCGGCACGTCTCAAAAGGACGTGCCGTTGGTCCCGGTTCGGCCATCGGCTTCGACACGGGATTGCCACCAGCAGATCGCGGGCGTGATGACAAGTTCCATCACCAGACCGAACAGCATCGGCGCGTCGGGCACGCCGGTGGTGAACAGGCCGCCGAGGCGCGCGAGGCCGCCGAGGAAAACGATGAAGGTGAGCAGCCGAAAGGGCTGCCCCTGCACCTCGATGCGCGGGATCAGCGCCGCGAACCCAAGACCGATGCCGAGCAGCAGGCCCGAGAGGTAGCGCACATGGCTGTCGGCGGAGACGAAGCCCGCCGGCAGCCGCAGGAAGTCGCTGCCCAGCACCACCCCTGCCCCACCCGCGGATAGCGGAACCAGGCAGGCGAGTGCGACCGCGAGGCGCAGGGCGCCGCGCTGCGTCACGCGGGCGTCAGCCCCTGCGCGGCCAACACGTCTGGCGTGCAGAGGGCGACGAGTGCTTCGAGCAACGCGGCCGCATCGCCGCCCACGAAGCCCGCGGCGGTGAAGACCAGCTTCTCCTGCAGCGCATCGGGCAGCGGCACCGGCGGCGCGAGGCCTGGGACGGCGAGCAACTCGCTCATCTGCTGGATCGCGAGGGCAGCTTCGCCGCGCGCCACCAGCGCACCGGTAAAGCCCTCAGGGATGATGGTGGCCTTGGCGTTGACCGCATCCGCGATGCCCAGGCGCTCGATCAGCTTGGCGAAGAACAGCCCGCTCGCGCCCTGGCGCGAATAGACGATCGAGGGTGCGGCGCGCAGCGCGGCGATGGTGCTGGCCTGGTCGGAAAAATCAGGCGGCGCAACACCGGCGCGCACCGCGGCACCGACGGAGGAACGCGCGAGGTTCACACGCCGACCGGCGACGATGCCCTGCTCCGCCAGGGTCGCGATTCCGGCTTCGGTGATGGCCGCAACATCGCCGCGCGCACCCTGGCCGATGCGCGCGAGCATCACCTGGGTGGGGCCGAACTCCGCGGTCACCTCGGTGCCCAGGCGCGCCGAGAGCGCGCCCAGCTGCGGCTCGATCACGCCCTGGAGGCCGAGCGTGGAGACAAGGTGCCGCGCCATCTCAGGCGGCCGGCGAGAGGACGTGAATGACGCGGTTCGCGATCATCGGCCGGGTCTTGGCAGCGTATTCCGCCATGTGCGGGGCGCTCGCATGCGCCTTGAGCGCTTCCGCACTCGCCCATTTCTCGATCACGACGAAGGTGTCGGCGCCGAGCTGCGTCTGGATTTTCCCCATATCCGGGGTGTCGGTCGCCGGGCCATATTCGATGCAGCCATCCTCGGCGTGCACGGCGGGCATGTTGGCGCGGAAATGCGCGAGGATTTCCTCGCGCTTGCCGGGCAGCGCGGTGATGATGGCGAGTACATGGATCATGGTGGCGTTTCCCCTGTGTGTTGGCGCGAGCCTATCGGGGCGCGACGGGGGCGTCCAATCACGGGGGCAAGCAACGGGCATGGCATTCGCGGAAATCCATGAAGGCGATGCGCCGGCGGAGATTGCGCGCCTGTATGCGCGGCTGCGCGACGCGGTGGGCATCCCCGTCGTCAACCTGATCTGGCGGCATGCGGCGACCATGCCCGGCGTGCTCGCCTGGATGGTCGAGACGGCCGAGGGCGTGATGCGGAGCGCGGCCGTGCGGAGTGAGCGCGAGGCGATGCTGGCAATGGGCGATGCGGCGGGCTTTAGCGATTTCGTTGCCGTCGCGCGGCGCCTGTCGCCGTCTGACGGGACGATGCTGCGCGTGATGGTGAATACCTACAATCGCGGCAACCTCACCAACCTGCAGGTGCTGACGGCGCTGCGCCAGGCGATCGCGGGGGCGCCCATGGGTGGCACGCCGCTCGCCCTGGACGCATTGCCGCCACGGATGCTGCCCACGCTGCCGGCGCAGCCGAAGCTGGCGGCGCTGCCACCGGGGGTTGCCGCCGAGGTGCGCATGCTTGCCGCGTTCCACACCGGCATCGGCGACGCGACGCCGAGCCTGTACCTGCACCTCGCGCTGATCCCCTCGCTGCTTGCGCCGCTGCACGCGGCACTCGCGCCCGGCTTCGCGTCCGGTGCAATCCCCGCGCTGCGCGATGCGCTGGTCGCGCGCGCGATGGCGGCGGCACCGCGGCTGCGTGCGGGCATGACGCCACCTGGTCCCTTCCCGGCCGTACATGCGGCCACGATCCTGCCCGCGCTGGATGCCTTTGCCGGCGGGTTGATCGCGGAGATGGGCGGCATTGGCGCGGGGTTGGCCCGCGCGATGTCCGAATAGCCGCGCTGGCCCGCGCGCTCGATGCGTATCCGCGCTGGCCCGCGCGCTCGAGGCGTATCCGCGCTGGCTCGCGCAGGTCATATCAACGGCGTTATTTATTGCCTCCGGCGCGCGCTCGCGCGCCGCGAGCCCGAATGGGCGAACGCCGGAAGTCCGCCGAGCCCCGCGGCTGGAAGCCGCGACCGGCGCTTGAGGTCGCCATAGTGCGCCAGCGGTCATCGCTTATGACCGCTGGATCAGTAGCTGCGCGGCAGCCCCAGCACCTTCTCCGCTATGAAGCACAGGATGAGCTGCGGGCTGACCGGCGCGATGCGCGGGATCATGCTTTCCCGCAGGTAGCGTTCCACATGGTATTCCTTGGCATAGCCGAAGCCGCCATGCGTCATCACCGCCTGCTGGCAGGCGTTGAAGCCGGCCTCGCCGGCCAGGTATTTCGCGGCATTGGCTTCGGCGCCGCAGGAGAGGCCCTGGTCGTAGCGCCAGGCGGCGTTGAGGATCATCAGCCGCGCGGCTTCCAGCTGCATCCAGTTTTCGGCGAGGGGATGCTGGATGGCCTGGTTCTGCCCGATGGCGCGGCCGAAGACGCGGCGCTCCTTGGCGTATTGCGTGGCCTTGCGCAGGGCTGCGTGGCCAAGGCCCACGGCTTCAGCCGCGATCAGGATGCGTTCGGGGTTCAGGCCATGGAGGATGTAGTCAAAACCGCGGCCTTCCTCGCCGATGCGGTCCTCGACGGGGACTTCGAGGTTGTCGAAAAACAGCTGGTTCGAATCGACTGCCTTGCGGCCCATCTTCTCGATCTCGCGCACTTCGACGCGGCTGCGGTCGAGCGTGGTGTAGAACAGGCTCAGCCCGTCGGTGCGCTTGTTCACCGCCTCGATCGGCGTGGTGCGCGCGAGGATCAGCACCTTCTCGGCAACCTGCGCGGTCGAGATCCAGACCTTCTGGCCATTGATGACATAGCGGTCGCCCTGGCGTTCGGCGCGGGTGCGGAGCTGGGTGGTGTCGAGCCCCGTATTGGGTTCGGTCACGGCGAAGCAGGCACGCTCGCGTCCCGCGATCAGGGGCGGCAGCATGCGCGCCTGCTGCGCCTCGGAGCCGAAGACGACGACCGGCTGCAGGCCGAAGATGTTCATGTGGATGGCGGAGGCGCCCGACATCCCCGCCCCACTTTCGGAGATGGCCTGCATCATGATCGCGGCCTCGGTGATGCCGAGCCCCGCGCCGCCGAAGCGTTCGGGCATGCAGATGCCCAGCCATCCATCGGTGGCGAGTGCGCGATGCAGTTCGGTGGGGAAGCGCCCGTCATGGTCGCGCGCGTGCCAATAGGCATCGTCGAAGCGGGTGCAGATGCGCGCGATGGCGTCGCGCACGGCGTCCTGTTCGGGGGTGGGGGCGAAATCCATCGCGTCCTCCTCAGACCGCCACGCCGGCGGCGTGGCCGCTCGACCAGGCCCATTGGAAATTATACCCGCCGAGCCAGCCGGTCACGTCCACCGCCTCGCCGATCGCGAACAGGCCGGGGACGGACTTTGCCTGGCAGTCGCGCTGCGACAGCGCGGCGGTGTCGATGCCGCCCAGCGTGACCCCCGCCTTGGCGTAGCCCTCGGTGCCCGAGGGCGTGAGGCGCCACTGGCCGAGCATCTGCGCGAGCTTCCGCAGGGCAGCACCCGGCTGCTCGGCCATGATCCGCGGCGGCAGGTACGCGGCCGCCAGGGCCGCGGCGAGGCGCGCAGGCAGCAATTCGGCCAGCGCATTGTGCGGCGCGGTTTTGGGGCGGGATTCGCGCAGCGCGACGAGGGTGGCGTTCGCATCCCGCGCGGGCAGCAGGTTGAGTGTGATCGGGTCGCCATCCCGCCAGTAGGAGCTGGCCTGCAGGATGGCGGGGCCGGACAGGCCGCGATGGGTGAAGAGCA
>JBKJNV010000250.1:0-8791 GCA_046593435.1 Roseomonas sp. | reverse complement strand
TCACACCTACGTCGATTTCGTCCGCGATGGAGCCGTCGGCCATGGCGGCAACGTGGAACTGCGGAAGCTCGCGACCGAGCCGAGCCTCGCCTACATCCGCCAGGCCTTCCGCTTCGCGCTGCTGGAACACCGCCGGGCCGGCACGGCGGAGGAGGTGATCCTGCGGCGCGAGTCCTACTGGAAGCGCATCCTGCTGACACGCGACGAGTTCGGGCTGAACCGGAACTGAGAGCAGGCGCAGCGCGGCATATGCGGGCATTCGGGCGAACCATCGGGATCGACTACTCCGGCGCGGAGACGCCGACCGCCAGCCTGAAGGGCTTGCGCGTCTATCTGGCTGACGGCGACAGGCCCGCCCTGGAAGTCCAGCCGCCCCCGAGCCCGCGCAAATACTGGACCCGGCGCGGCATCGCGGAATGGCTCGTCGAGCGCCTGGCGGAGGATGTGCCGACGCTGGTCGGCATCGACCACGGCTTCTCCTTCCCGCTGCGCTATTTCGAAGTGCATGGCCTGCTGCCTGACTGGCCCACCTTCCTCGACGATTTCCAGCGCCACTGGCCGACCGACGGGGATCACACCTACGTCGATTTCGTCCGCGATGGAGCCGTCGGCCATGGCGCGGCGCGCCAAGGCAATGCCCGGTGGCGGCGGTTGACCGAGTTGCGGGCGGGCGGCGCGAAATCGGTCTTCCATTTCGACGTGCAGGGCTCGGTGGCGAAGTCCACCCATGCCGGCATCCCCTGGCTGCGCTTCCTGCGTCAACGCTTGGGCACGCGCGTGCACTTCTGGCCCTTTGACGGGTGGGACGTGCTGGCCGGCCGCTCCGCGATCGCGGAAGTCTATCCCGCTCTTTGGAGCCGCGGCTTCAAGCGAGACGGCCGCACGGGCGATCAGCACGACGCCTTCAGCATCGCCGCCTGGCTGGCGATGGCCGACCGGGACGGAAGCCTCGCCACTTTCCTGCGGCCCCGTCTCAGCGCCCCAGAGCAGACTACTGCCCAGGTGGAAGGATGGATCCTTGGTGTGGCCGGCGCGCTGGATTGCTCCGGGACGGCCACGATGGTGGAAAATCGAGGTGCTGGTGATCCCCTGCACTGACCGAGAAGGAGGCGCCGTGGCGGCGGTCGCCCGCAGGGGGAGCAGAAATGACCATTGTCGTTGTCCCGCCCCCCTGGATCGGAAGGATGATCGGCTTGGGGGGCGGGGTCGCGTCTTCCCTCTCCGGTCGCGTTCGCCTGGCGATCGACTCAAGGAATTCCCCCAAGCTCAGCGCAGAGAAAGTCTTGAAGGATCAACGAGATAAAGCTTGGAGGTTAAATCGGGCTACCCTCAAGCTTCGGAGACTCTGGAACCTCCGGAGAGCGAATTCGGGGATCGTTGCGTTCTCCAACCCTCAACCCAAGGCGGCAAAACCCCAGGAAACCTGCGGTTCACGGCGCTGCAAGGGGAAGGAAATGTGAGATTGGGAAACCGACTGGAGCAGGGTAGGGATTCGAACCTTCAGAACCGAGGCGTCAACCGCCCTCACCAATTATCAGATGGCAACTTCAATGTATTGAGATCGTCGGTTGCGTGTCCCCGCATCGCAAATCGCCAAACAAACCCCGTCCGCGTAAGCAGGCGGGGCTTTCCGTGTTCTACCCCCCAAAGACAGGACGGCGGTTGCAGGGCCCCGGTACCCGCTATCCGAGGTAGCTCCAGACCTGCGTTTTCGGTGGCCCGTTTAAGAGCTCACTGGCAACGCAGCGAGCTTTAGCGATGCAGACCAGAATGAACCAGGCACCAGGGAGGGCTGCTGCACTCACGGAGGTTAAGGCCGAACCGCCGGGATCTCGATAGCCAGCCCGGCGGCCCGGTTCATCAGGAACAGCTCGATCGCGATGTACTCCGGCGCCCCATAGGCAAAGGGCTCGGCACGCACGCCGGTCATGCATCCGCGCAGGCGGCGTTGCAGGGATCCCACGGCCTGCCATTCCAGGCGGTAGAGCGGATAGCCCGTGGAGTGCGCCTGCGGGATCGTGCTGCCCGCCAGTCGCCGCCCGGCATTGTCGTCGTGGCATTGCGCGCAGGAGAGGTCGAGCTGCCCGCGGCGTTCGCGCCAGAGCGAGGCACCCTGTTCCATGGCGACCGCGAGGCGCAGATCAGCGGGCGGGCTGATCGCCTGGCCACGCGACTGCAGGCCGACATAGGCGCTGAGGGCGAGCATGCCGGGCGCTTCACGCGCGAGTGGGGGTGCGCCCTGCAGTTCCACGCGACATTGCGCGATGCGGCCGGTGAGGTCGATCGGCGCCTCGCTGCTCCTGTCCCAGGCCGGGTAGCGTGCCGCAACGCCGCGCATGCTCGCTTCCGCATCGCCGTGGCAGGAGGCGCAGGAACGTCCCGCCGGGCCAGCCGGGCTGGACCAAATGGCCTCACCTTCCTGCACCCACAGCATCGCGGGGTTCATGGCATCGTCGGTCTGCAAGGCCTGGGTTTCGCGGGCCATGTCGAGGAAGCCGGAGCGGCGTTCCTCCGCCGCGGCCGGCAGGCAGCACAGCAGCGTCACCGCCAGGCGCTTCATGTGACGGTGATGCGCCGCGTCTCGGTCTGGTCGAAGCCGTTGTCGCCCTCCCACCGCAGGGTCAGCGTGCCGCTCTCCGCGACGGTCATCGTGAAGGAGAGGAAGGGGTTCGCGGCGATGGCGGGGGAGAGTTCGGCGCTGAAGACCGAGGCGCCGTCGAAGCTCGCCGTGAAGCGGCGGAGAATGTCGCGCGGCACCACGGAACCATCGCCGTTCGGGCGGTGCCCGCTCTCCATCAGGTGCTGGATGAGGGTGCGTATGGTGATGGTCTCGCCCGTGCGGATGGTGCCGGGGATGTTGATGAGCACGCGGGCCATCTCAACCCTCCAGACAGGCGGCGAGGGTCACGACGACCTGCGCGCTGTCGGACCAGAAGCTGCCATCCGAAAACGCGGCAACCGCGAGCAGCGTCTGCGAGGTGGCCAAGCGGATATGCGTGGCCAGCACCGCGCGCCCGGCGCGTGGGCCGAACTGCGCGGTGATCACGTGCGGCTGCGGGTTGCGTTCATTGAAGATGGCGATTGCGCGCACGTGGGCGGCCTCCGTCATCGGGCTGTCCACGAGGACGGAGAGCGGCACGGTATTGCCGTTCTCGACCAGCGGCGAGACATCAAGCGCGACGCGACCGGGCCGTACCGCCGCACCACCGGTGAATTCGCGCACGGCCTGGGCCATGGCCTCGGGCGTGGCGCTGGCGATGCGGGGCAGTAGCAGCAGGGCGGGCGCGGCCAGCAGCAGGCGGCGGGGTGTCGTCATGGGCTTTCCTCGCGCAGGGTGAGCAGGAAGGCGATCACGTCCTCGATCTCCTGGCCCGACAAGATGGTGCGGCCGCGCAGCGCGGGCGCCACGCGGTGCAGACCTTCGCTACGCCCGTAGGAGGGCATGATGCTGTCCGGATTCAAGCGCCGGGAATCGACCAGGCGCAGTCGCAAGGCCGCTTCGTCCAGCCGAGCGCCCGCGCCTGCGAGACTGGGTGCGAGGTTGCCTTGGAAGCGTTCCTCCGGAAATGGCCCGGAATGACACAGCAGGCACAGCCCCCGGCCGCGGTCTGCGACGATGGCGCGGCCAAGCGCTGCATCGCCTGGCACTGCCGTGAGTGGCTCGGGCATTCCCTGCGCCATCGCTGGGGCGGCGAGGAGAACGGCAAGGGCGAGCCTAAGCGAAGGCATCGGCGGTGATCGCCTCGAACCAGTCCTCCGCATAGCGGGCCTCCGCCGCGCGCACCGCGGCCGGGGCGTCGAGCGGAGAGGCACCACCCGCGCCGGGGATGTCCGCGAGCAGCCCGCCCGCCGGGCGATAGACACCGGCGATTGAAATGCCGTAGCCGGGCGCGACCAGGCTGTAGCAGGTGTTGAGCAGGCGCGGCGTCTGCACCGGCGCACCGCGCAAAAGGGCGGCCACGGCGGCGGCACAGACCCGGCCCTGCGCATTCGCCGCGAAGGCTGATTTCGGCATCGCACCCGCTATCGCTGCATCGCCGATGACGTGCATGCCCGGCACCAGCCGGGATTCGAAGCTCTCCGGATCGATCGGGCACCAGCCGGCGCGATCTGCCACACCCACGACGCGCGCGATCTCCCCCGCGCGCTGCGGCGGAATGACGTTGACCACGGCGCCCACATGATCGCCGAAATCGGTGCTGACGCGGCGCGCGGCGGCATCCACGCCGGTAACCTTTCCACCGCCTGACAGCGGGATGTATTCCACGATGCCGGGGTAGAGCGCCGCCCAGCCAGCCTCGAAAAGCCTTTGCTTGGAAAACGCGTCCTTCGCATCCAGCACCAGCAGCTTCGAACGTGGCTTCCGGGTCTTGAGGTAGTGCGCGATCAGGCTCGCGCGCTCATAGGGGCCGGGCGGGCAGCGATAGGGATTTTCCGGCACGCAGATGATGACCGTGCCGCCATCCTCCATGGCCTGCAGTTGACGGGCCAGAAGCTCGGTCTGCGGCCCCGCCTGCCAGGCGTGCGGCAGGATCTCGCTGGCGGCCTCGGAATAGCCGGGCAGGGCGTCGTAGCGCAGCGCGATGCCCGGCGAGAGCACCAGCCTGTCATAGGCAAGCCGCGTCCCGTCCCCGAGAATGACCGCGCCGGCATCGATCCCTGTCGCCATCGCATGCAGCACGCGGATGCCGGCGCGGCGCAGCCCTTCATAGCCGAAGCGCAGCGTAGAGATCGGGCGAAGACCGGCGATGACGGCGTTGCTGAACGGGCAGGCTGTGTATGTCTCCCGCGCTTCGACCAGGGTGACGGCGATGCCCTGCGCGTGCAACGCGCGGGCACAGCTCGTGCCCCCGAAGCCGCCGCCGATGACCACCACGCGCGGGGCCGCCTGGGCCAGGGCCGGTGCGGCGAGCAGCACCGGCAGGGCGCGACGGGTGAGCTTCATCGCACGATCCAGGCCGCGATGGCCTGGGTCTCCGCCTCGGAAAACCCCTTGGCTAGGCGGTCCATCAGCGTGGCCGGCCGTCGTCCTTCGCGGAAGGCGCGCATCGCCTCCGCAACATCGGCGGCGTCACGCCCGCGAAGAGAGGGAATCGCGGCGCCGGCACGCTCGGGCGAGTGGCAGCCCAGGCAGGTGGAGGCACCAGGAGGAGGTGCCTCCTGCGCCATCGCCAGGGCAGGGCAGGCCAGCAGCGCCAGCAGGCATGCCGCCACGTTCCGGAACCACAGCATGCGCGCCGGTCGGCGCATCGCCATGATGCGCGCCTGTCGGCGCGACACCCTCAGCCGCGCCGCAGGTCCGCCTCCTGCAACGGCAATTGCCGGATCCGCTTGCCGGTCGCCGCGAAGATGGCGTTCAGCACGGCGGGTACGGCGACCGCAATGGTGGGCTCACCCACGCCGCCCCAGAACCCGCCTGACGGGATCAGGATGGTTTCCACCTTCGGCATGTCGGCCAGGCGCATGACGGGGTAGCTGTCGAAATTCGTCTGCTCCATCTTGCCGTCCTTGACCGTGCAGGCGCCGTAGAGTGCGGAAAGCCCGTAGACGAAGCTGCCTTCGACTTGCGCCGCGATCTGCTGCGGGTTGACTGCGTGACCGGGGTCCGTCGCCGCGACGATGCGATGCACCTTGAGCGCGCCGGCATCGCTGACCGAAACCTCGGCGCAGGCGGCGACATAGCTGCCGAAGCCATGCGTGACAGACAGGCCGCGAGACACCCGCTGCCCGCCCACATCCGGCGCCGGGCGGCCCCAGCCGGAACGCTCGGCCACCGCGTTCAGCACGGCCAGGTGCTTGGGGTGGTTGGCCATCAGCGCGCGGCGGAATTCCAGCGGATCCTTGCCGGCGGCGTGCGCCAGCTCATCCATGAAGCATTCCAGATAGATCGCGTTCTGGTTCAGGTTCACCCCGCGCCAGAATCCGGGCGGGACATGCGGGTTGCGCATGGCGTGGTCGATCAGCAGGTTCGGGATGCCGTAGCCGATATCGGCCTCCCCGCCGCTGGCGTTGAGCCCCTGGAACACCACCGGGTCGCGCCCGTCGCGGATGTTCTGCGGAAAGATGCCGGCCAGGATGGATTGGCCGGAGATGCGCATGTGCAGCCCGGCGAGGTTGCCCTGTGCATCCAGCCCCGCGCTGAGCTTGCACATGGTCACAGGATGGAACAGGCCATGGAGCATGTCCTCCTCGCGCGACCAGAGCAGCTTCACCGGCACGCCGGGCATCTGCTTCGCGAGGTCCACCACCTGGCGCACCCAGTCATGCACCGCGCCGCGCCGCCCGAAGCCGCCACCGAGATGGATCTTGTGCACCTCGCACCGCGCCGGGGGCAGACCGGCGGCCTCGGCCGTGGCGGCGAGCGCGGCCTCGCCGTTCTGGGTCGGTGTCCAGACCTCGCAGCGCTCCGGCGTCCAGACGGCGGTGGCGTTCATCACCTCCATGCAGGCGTGGTTTTGGTGCGGATAGCCGTAGACGGCTTCGACCTTGCGGGGTGCGGCGGCAATGGCCGCGCGGGCATTGCCGGCCTGGCTGCCGATGGCGGCCTGCGGCGCATCGAGGCCCGCGCGCATCACCTCGGCAAAGCTCGCCGATGACGCGTTGGCGTGTTCGCCATCGTCCCAGGTGATGTTGACGGCCTCGAGCGCGGTCTTTGCCCGCCACCAGGTGTCGGCGACGACAGCCACCGCATAGTCGCCCACGCGCAGCACGCGCTTCACACCGGGCATGCGCTCAGCCGCCGCGCTGTCCACGGCGCGCACCTTGCCGCGGAAGACCGGGCAAGCGCGGATCGCCGCGTTCACCATGCCCGGCAGCTTGAGGTCCATGCCGTAGACCTGGCTGCCGTTCAGCTTGGCGCGCGTGTCCAGGCGCGGCACCGGCTGGCCGGCCAGCTTCCAGTCGGACGGTGCCTTCAGCGGTACGTCGGCCAGGGCCGGCGCGGGCAGGCGGCCCGCGGCCTCGGCCACCTGGCCGAAGGTCACGGTGCGGCGGGAGGGAGTGTGGGTGATGACGCTGGCGGCCGCGCGGCACTCGGCGGCCGGCACGCGCCAGGCGTTCGCCGCGGCCTGGACCAGCATCATGCGCGCGGCGGCGCCGCCCTTGCGCACATATTCATGGCTCTCGCGGATGCCGCGGCTGCCCCCCGTCGACATGTTGCCCCAGACCCGGCCGCGCGCGAGGTTCTGGCCCGGCGTCGGGTATTCGGTCGTCACCTTCGCCCAGTCGCATTCCAGCTCTTCGGCGACGAGCTGCGCGAGGCCCGTCAGCGTGCCCTGGCCCATCTCGGACCGGGCGATGCGGATGATGATGGTGTCGTCCGGCTTCACCACGACCCAGGCATTGACCTCGGGTGATGCGGGGCCCGCGGGAGGCGCCGATGCTGTGCCTTGGGCGCCCGCCTTGGGGATGTGGAAGCCGAAGGTGAAGGCGCCGAGCGTGGCGCCGAGGACCGAGCGGCGGCTAGCCTTGGTGCCAGCCTTGGTAATCGCGTTCATGTCCGTGCCCCCCCTTAACCGGCCGCGCCGGGGCCGGCGACAGCGCGCTGGATGCCGGCGACCACGCGGTTATAGGTGCCGCAGCGGCAGATGTTCGTGATCTCCTCGCGGATCTGCGCCTCGGGCGGGCGCGGCGTGGCGGCGACGAGCGCGGCGGCCGCCATGATCATGCCGGACTGGCAGAAGCCGCATTGCGGCACGTCGAGCGCGAGCCATGCCTGCTGAATCGGGTGGCTGCTGTCGGGCGACAGGCCCTCGATGGTGACGATCTTCTGGGTCTCGGTGAAGGCGGAGACGGGCGTGGCGCAGGCCCGCGTCGCGGCGCCATCCACATGCACCGTGCATGAGCCGCACTGGGCGATGCCGCAGCCATACTTGGTGCCCGTCAGGCCGATCTGTTCGCGCAGCACCCACAAAAGCGGCGTGTCGCCTTCGACCTCGACCTCGATGATGCGTCCGTTGACGTTGAGCTTTGCCATCGTTTCCTCCGCGAGCGCCTCACAAGGCGCGGTGTCGTCCAGCGCCCTTTGCATCAGCAGGTGACGCAAGCTGATTCCTGGAATTTCGTCCCGGTGTGCCGACGCTAACACTGCGGAAACCATGGCAGCAACCTCGAGTTGCCGAAGCGCTGCTAGCTAAGGAAGCAACGTTTATAGAGCAAGGGCTGGGCGAGAATAGTCGGTGCGCTGGCAAACGTAACCGGGACCCCTAGGCTAGCCGTTCGTAAGCCAGCCGTGTTCGCCATAAGCCGAACCCTGTCCCCGCATCCAACTTGATTTGCTCCACGAACGCCCCGGCAACACTGCCGGGGCGTTTGGTGTTTCCGGACCTCTGAGCGCCATCAGCCAAACGCAGGATTGCACCAAGCTCGCCGCGCACCTCCACCCGGAGGAGGCCATCCTCCGGGATGAGCCGGATCTCCTCTACCAGCCCACGGACCACCTCCCGCGCTTCCAGGCTGTCCTCAGCGGCCAGGACCTGGGTCAAGTCAGCGACCCGCTTGCGGTAAAGTTCAGCGAGGTTCGGATGCAGCCGTGGGGCAGGGGCCTTGGCGTCTGAGAGCTCGGCCTCCAGGGCGATGCGAACGGCCTCAAGAGCCTCCATGCGCGTCCTCACCGCTGATACCGCCGTACCGTCGGCGATCGCGTCCACCAGCCGCTCGATCTGCGCCTGCGACCGTTCGAGCTCAGCGTCTCGACCATCGCCGACTGGGTTGGCACCTGCACCGCCATGCTGGCGCCGCTGGTGCGCCTGATCGACGCGCACCTGCACCGCCATGCTGGCGCCGCTGGTGC
>JBKJNV010000066.1:0-6070 GCA_046593435.1 Roseomonas sp. | reverse complement strand
CCCTCGACGCATTCACCCCAACCGAGTGCGCCAGCTACCTCCGACACGCAGGATATGCCGCTACGTGATGAGAATCTGCTCTAAGCCAAGCGCCAGCGCCGCGACAACGAGGTACCGCCCGACCTTCGCGAGCGCGACCAGCGCCAGGAACGGCAGGAAGGGTTCCTTCAGCACGCCGGCGGCGACCGTCAGCGGATCGCCGATGATCGGCGCCCAGCTCAGCAGCAGCGACCAGCGTCCCCAGCGCCGATACCACCCCTCGGCGCGGGCCAGCGCCTGCGCCGAGACGGGGAACCAGCGGCGGTGCCGCAGGCGGGCCACGCCGCGCCCGAGGCCCCAGTTCAGCACTGAGCCGGCGATATTGCCCAGGCTCGCAACCGCCAGCAGCGCCACCACGGGCTGCTGCCCGGCCACCAGCAGGCCCGCCAGCGCGATCTCGGATTGCGCCGGGATCAGCGTTGCGGCAGCGAAGGCGATGGCGAACAGCCCCGCATAGGCGGCAAGGTCGGGCACGGCCGGGGCGTCGCTTCAGCCGCCGCGCATCGCGTGCAGCGTATCGGCGACCGGGGCATGGACGTGGCGGAAGCCGCCGCCGGGCAGCGGCTGCGCGCCGGCCAGGTGCGGATGATCGGCCGGCAGGCCATGGTGGTCGTGCGGCGCGGCGTGCTCGCCCGCGGCCGGCCACAGGTGCAGCGCCGCGAAGGTCCCGCCCGCGGCCAGCGCCGCCAGCAGCAGGAAGGCAGGTGCCATCCCCACCGCGGCCCCGACCCACCCCGCCAGCGGATAGGCGATCAGCCAGCAGGCATGGCTCAGCGCGAACTGCGCCGCGAACAGCGCCGGCCGGTCGCCTGCATCTGACGAGCGCCGCAGTAGCCGGCCCGAGGGCGTCAGCACCAACCCATTGCCGAAGCCCAGCAGTGCCCAAAGCGGCAACACCAGCCCCCAGGCGCGCAGCGCCAGCGGCCCCGCCAGCAGCCCCGCCACCAGGATGGCCGCGCCCGCCAGCATCACCGGACGGTCGCCGAGCCTCTCCAGCACGCGCGGCAGCGCCAACGCCGCGACCATCGAACCGAGGCCATAGGCCGCCAGCGTCCAGGCGAGCTGTCCCGGGCCGAGCCCCAGCCCCGCCTGCACGATCACGACCGTGTTCACGATCACCATCGCCCCCGCCGCGGCGACCGAAAGGTTCAGCGCCAGCAGCCCGCGCAGCCGCGGCGTGGCAAGGTAGAGTCGTGCGCCGCGCGTGGTGCGCCCCCAGGCGCCCTCGGTCGTCGACGGCGGCTTCGGCGAGGGCAGCAGCACCGACACGACCAGCGCCGCCGAGGCGATGAAGCCGAGCGTCGTGCCGGCGAACAGCCAGTGGAAACCGATGACCGAAAGCAGCGCCGCCGCCAACATCGGGCTGGTCAGCGCCTCCATGTCGTAGGCAAGGCGCGAGAGCGACAGCGCGCGGGTATAGTCAGCCTCGTCAGGCAGCACGTCGGGGATCGTGGCCTGGAAGGTCGGCGTGAAGGCAGCCGAACACGCCTGCAGCAGCGCGATCAGCACATAGACCTGCCAGATCTCTGTGACGAAGGGCAGCGCCAGCGCGACGGCGGCGCGCACCAGGTCGAGCGCGACCAGCAGGCTGCGCCGCGCCACCAGGTGCACGAAGGCACCGGCGATCGGCGCGATGCCGACATAGGCGACCATCTTGATTGCCAGCGCCGTGCCCAGCACCGCGCCTGCATCGGCGCCGGCGAGGTCGAAGGCGAGCAGGCCGAGCGCCACCGTCATCAGCCCGGTGCCAACCAGCGACAGCAGCTGCGCGCCGAACAGGTGGCGATAGGTGCGGTTGGACAGCAAGGTCAGCATCGCGCGGGTCCCGGTGCGCGGCCTGTCACAGGTACTTCGTGATTTGCTTGAACGCTTCCATCGAGGCGCGGCGCTCGGCGCCGGTCTCGGCCGCGGCCTGGTCGAGGCAATGGTCGAGGTGGTCGCGGATCAGGCCGCGCTTGGCCTCGCTGACCGCGCGTTCGACCGCGTGCAGTTGCTGCGCGATGTCGAGGCAGGGCCGCCCGGTCTCGATCATCTCGACCACACTGCGCAGATGCCCCTCGGCGCGCCGGAGGCGTTGGGCGATCTGCGGATGCGACGAATGAAGGTGCGCCGTACTCATGGATTAATCCTATCCCCCTGGTGAGGATATCTCCGATCTGCTACCGACGCCAGTGTCGTCACTGCTGATCGAGGATTCGAGGATGCGGAAGGTAGGCCTGTTCGTGCGGATGCTGCTCGTCGCGCTGCTCGTGCTCGGGACGCTCACCGTGCCGAACAGCGCAACGCCGGAATGCACGCGCACCGCGGCCGCCTGCCTCGACCTGGCGCAGGCCGATCGCGTGCCGGGTCACAGCCACGACCGTGGCCCGGCAGACCCGAACGGACCCGACCACGCGCATGAGGCGATGACGCCGCGCGACAGGCCGGCCCGCGCCACCCTCGCGCAGGCCACACGCCTGGCATGGGCGGCCCCGGACGGGCTGCCGCCGGCGCCCCAGGGCCGAATGGAACGACCGCCGCGCGCCCTGGCCTGAGCGCCCGCGCCGCCGTCATGCGATGGCTTTTTTTTCTCGCTCCGTTGGAACCAGCAATGACCTCGCCCAAGCCGCGCGGCGGCAGACTGTGCCGCGCATCCAATCCCGCCATCACGCGATGGTTCCTGCCGGCCGTCACCATCGCCCTTGGGCTGTTTGCCGTGGCGACGGATGCGCTGGCCCATGGCGTCGCCTCCGGCGACCGCGGCTACATCCAGGAAATCTCCGGCATCAACCTGCTGCCCTTCGTCTATCTCGGGGCCAAGCACATGGTCACAGGCTATGACCACATCCTGTTCCTGTTCGGCGTGGTCTTCTTCCTCTACCGGATGCAGCACATCGCCATCTATGTGAGCCTGTTCGCGGTCGGCCATTCCACCACCATGCTGGCCGGCGTGTATTTCGGCATCGGCGTCAACAGCTACATCATCGATGCCATCATCGGATTCTCCGTGGTCTACAAGGCGCTGGACAATCTGGGCGCCTTCCAGCGCTGGTTCGGGGTGCAGCCGGATACCAAGGCCGCGACCCTCATCTTCGGCTTCATCCATGGCTTCGGCCTGTCCACGAAGATTCTGGAGTACGGCATCTCGCCCGACGGCCTGGTGCCAAACCTGCTGGCCTTCAATGTCGGCGTCGAGATCGGCCAGCTGCTGGCGCTCGCCGTCATCCTCATCGCCATGGGCTTTTGGCGCCGCAGCCCGAGCTTCCTGCGCCATGCCTACACCGCAAATGTCGTCATGATGACCGCCGGGTTCGTGCTGATCGGGTATCAGCTCACCGGCTTCTTCGTATCCTGAGGAGAACTCCGAATGTACAACACCGACCTTCCGACCCGCGCCGAACTGCCGTCGTCGAAGCAGTTGCTGCGCTCCACCGCCATCGCCGTGGTAACCGCGGCGGCGATCCTCGTGACCGTGGTGCTGCCGGCCGAATACGGCATCGACCCAACCGGCATCGGCCGCCCGCTTGGCCTGACGGATATGGGCGAACTCAAGGCCCAGCTCGCCGCCGAGGCCGCGGCCGACGGCGCGCCGTCGGTGCCCCGACCGGGTTCCAGCTTGATGGGTCCGATCTTCGCGCGGCTATTCATCGGCTCGGCCGTCGCGCAGACGGTGCCGGCTGCGCGGACAGATGAAACCGTGCTGACGCTGCGGCCGAACCAGGGCATCGAGGTGAAGCTGGAGATGCGTCAGGGTGCCCGCGCCGGCTTCACCTGGACCAGCACCGGGCCAACGAATTACGAGTTGCACGGCGAGCCACCGAATGCGCCGAGCAGCGCCACCCGCAGCTACAAGCGAGGGACCAATTCGCTCGGCGACCAGGGCGAGTTGGTGGCGGTCTTCGATGGCACGCATGGCTGGTTCTTCCGCAACCGCTCAGGCCGCGATGTCATCATCACGCTGCGGACAAGCGGCGATTACGCGCGCATCATCCGGCCATGATGCCCAGGCGCCGCCGCTGCGTGCGATGGGCGAGGCGGCGGGTCTGTTGATCCGGGGCCCCGTAACCATTTGCCTCCGATCAACGTAAACTTTGAACGCGACGGCAATAGGGAGAGGATCCGGTACATGCATAATCGTCGCCTGCTGCTGGCATCCGTGGCAATTCTTGCCACCGCCAGAGCCACGCACGCCGCCGCACCCACGCGCGTCACCGTCTGGCGCGACCCCTCCTGCGGTTGCTGCATCGGCTGGGTCGCGCATCTGCGCGCCGAGGGGTTTGTGGTGGATGACCAGGTGGTGCGGAATCTCGGGCCGGTTCGCGCGCGACTTGGCACGCCCGCCGATCTGCTGTCCTGCCATGCCGGTGCCGCGGCGGGCTTCGCCTTCGAGGGCCATGTCCCGGCCGCAGCCATCCGCCGGCTCCTGGCCGAGCGCCCAGCAGGGGTTCGGGGTCTCTCCGTGCCGGAGATGCCGCTCGGCTCGCCGGGGATGGAGGTGCCGGGTCAGCCGCCCGACACCTACGATGTGGTGGCTTTTGGCGATGGCCCACACCGGCCTTACATGCGCTTCACCGGCGGAAACCCCGCCTGATGACGGGCGAGGCCGGCATTCGCCTCGGCGTCTTCCTGGGCGTGTTGGTGGCCATGGTCCTGGCCGAGCGGGTGTGGGGGCGTGGTGCCTATCGTCCGCTCGGCTGGCGGCGCTGGCCGGGCAATCTGGCGCTCCCGGTGATCGGTTCGTTTCTGGTGCGACTGGTGGCCCCGGCCGGCGCGGTAGGCGCGGCCTTCTGGGCCGATGCCAGCGGGTTGGGGCTGCTGCCGGCGCTCGGCGTGCCGGGCTGGGCGGCCGTGCCAGTCGCGATCCTGCTGCTCGATCTCGCGATCTATCTGCAACACCGCGTGTTTCACCACGTGCCAGCGCTGTGGCGGCTGCACAGGATGCACCATGCCGACCCGGAACTCGACGCGACCACAGGGCTGCGCTTCCATCCGGTGGAGATCCTGCTCTCGCTCGGCATCAAGGTCGCGGTTGTCGTAGCACTTGGCGCGCCGCCCGTGGCGGTGCTGGCCTTTGAGGTGCTGCTGAACGCCACCAGCCTGTTCAACCACGCCGATATCCGCATGGCACCAGGTCTGGACCGCTGGCTGCGCCGCCTGGTGGTGACACCGGACATGCACCGGACGCACCATTCGGAAGTGCGCGCCGAGACTGACAGTTGCTTCGGCTTCTGCTTGCCCTGGTGGGACCATCTGTTCGGCACCTACCGGGCGGCGCCGGCCGCTGGCCTGGATGGGGCGGTGATCGGCGTCCCGGGGTGGCGTGCAGCACGCGAACAGCGGTTGGACCGGCTGCTGCTGCATCCCCTGGCGAGCGAACCGCCGAAACAGGGCTTGCACCTCTAGCCGCTGGAGGTTCCATACCCTCGCGCAGACGATGAGGTGACGGGCATGGGCGCGGTAACGAAGGTATCCTGGCGGGTCGAGGGCATGGATTGTGCCGGTTGCGTTGCCAAGGTGACCAGGGCGATCGAGCGCATGCCCGGCGTCACCGAGGTCCAGGTGAACCTCATGGCGGAGCGGCTCTCGGTGGCGTTGGCCGCGGGCGAAACCACGCCGGAGGCGGTGGCGCAGCAGGTCGCGACGCTCGGCTATACCGCGACGCCCTTGGCCGACACCTCTGCGCCCTCGGTCGCCAAACCGCCGCCGGATGATCACGCGGGCCACGCCCACGCGCATGGCCACCATGACAACGACCCCGCCGATGCCGAAAAACCATGGTGGGCCAACGGCAAGGCAATACTCGTCTGGCTGCTGGGTGGCCTGGTGCTTGGCGCCTATGCCCTGTCCCTCGTGCTGCCGGAACGGCTAACCTATCCATTGTTTCTGGCAGCCACCGCCGTTGCGCTGGTGCCCTTCGGCCGGCGCGCCTTCGCGTTGGCGCGCGCCGGCAGCCCTTTCAGTATCGAAACCCTGATGGTCACCGCTGCCGTCGGCGCCACGGTGATCGGCGCCGCCGAAGAGGCCGCCGTCGTCGTGCTGCTCTTCGCGGTGG
>JBKJNV010000613.1:0-3427 GCA_046593435.1 Roseomonas sp. | reverse complement strand
GAAGTGGGCGGTGATGGCGGCCAGGATCGTGGCCGGTTCCGCGAGGCGGCCGGGGCCGGATTCCGGCTCTGCCATCGGCCCGTCCTCGGGGCCGATGAAGGCGATGCCGCGCGCGCGCAGGGTGGCCATATTGGCCCGTGTCGCGGGGTGCTCCCACATGGCGGGGTTCATCGCGGGGGCGACGAGGATGGGCGCGCGGGAGGCCAGCAGCACGCAGGTTGCAAGGTCATCGGTGAGCCCGGCGGCCATCTTCGCGAGCAGGTCGGCCGAGGCGGGGGCGACCACGACAAGGTCGGGCATCCGCGCGAGGCGGATATGGCCGATCTCTGCCTCGGCGGCCCAGAGGTCGTCATGCACGCGGGAGCCGGAGATGGCGGCCAGGGCTTCGCGCGTGACGAAGCGGGCGCCGCCGGCGGTCAGGATGGGGGTAACGGATGCGCCGGCCTTGCGCAGCAGTCGCGTGAGTTCCAGCGCCTTGTAGGCCGCCACGCTGCCCGAGACGACCAGCAGGATGTGGCGGCCGGCGAGCATCAGGGCCTACAGGCGCCAGCCGGTGTGGATGGCGACGATGCCGCCGGAGAGGTTGCGGTGGGCCACGCGCTCGAACCCGGCATCCGCCATCATCCGCGCCAGCGTCTCCTGGTCGGGGAACATGCGGATACTCTCGGCCAGGTAGCGGTAGCTCTCCGCATCGCCGGCGATCCGCTGGCCCAGGGCAGGGAGCGCCTTGAAGGACCAGGCCTCATAGAGCGGCTCCAGGGCGGCGATCTCAAGGCGGGAGAATTCCAGGCAGTGGAAGCGGCCACCGGGGCGGAGGACGCGCCGCGCCTCGCGCAGGACCGCGCCTTTGTCAGTGCAGTTGCGCAGGCCGAAGGCGATGGACACCTTCTCGACGCTGCGGTCGGGCAGCGGGATGTGCTCGGCATCGACGGCCAGGACCGACAGGCGGTCGGTGATGCCGCGATCGAGCGCGCGCTTCTCCGCCACTTCCAGCATCGCGGGGTTGATGTCGGACAGGATCACCCGTCCCGCCCCGCGCTCGAGTGCGAGGAAGGCGATGTCGCCTGTGCCGCCCGCGAGGTCGAGCAGCGTCTCGCGCGGCGATGCGCTGATCGCATTGACGAAAATGCGCTTCCAGACGCGGTGGATGCCAAGCGACATGACGTCGTTCATCACGTCGTATTTGGGTGCGACGGAGGCAAAGACGTCTCGAACAAGATTGGCCTTCTCGGCGCGGGGCACGTCGCGGAAGCCGAAATCGGTGGTGGGGCTGTCGTCCATGATGTGCCCAGTCTAGCCTGTGCTGGCCGAGAGGGAAACGCCGCGTGCCGGAACTGCCCGAAGTCGAGACGGTGATGCGGGGCCTCGCCCTGGTGCTGGATGGCAGCCGCATCGCGGAGGTCAGGGTGAACCGCGCCGGGCTGCGCTGGCCCTTCCCGGCCGATCTCGCGGCGCGGCTGAAGGGCGCGCGGGTCATGGGTTTCGCGCGGCGGGCCAAGTACATGCTCATGCGGCTGGACACCGGCGACAGCGTGTTGATCCACCTGGGCATGTCGGGGCGCATGGTCGCGCGCCGGATCGATGCACCTTTCGTCCTGCGCGCCGCGCCCCAGGGCGCCGTCTCGGATGCGCGCGGCCACAACCAGCCGCCCGAGGCGCATGAGCACCTGGTGATCGAGAACGACGCCGGCTGGCGCGTGGGCTTCGTCGATCCGCGCCGCTTCGGGTCGGTGGACCTGGTGCCGACCGCTGGGGAAGGCGCGCATCGCCTGCTGCGTGAGCTGGGCCCTGAACCGCTGGAGGATGGGTTCTCGGCGGCCGGGCTCTCGGCGCGCATTGCGGCCAGCCGCACGCCGATCAAGGCGGCGCTGCTCGACCAGCGCGTGGTCGCGGGCCTTGGCAACATCTATGTGTGCGAGGCGCTGTACCGGGCGGGGATCTCGCCGCGCCGGCTCGCTTATACAGTGGCCGGGGCGCGGGCGGCGCGGCTGGTGCCCGAGATCAAGGCCGTGCTGGCGGAGTCCATCGCGGCCGGCGGCTCCTCGCTGCGCGACTATGTGCGCGCGGATGGCGAGCTGGGTCATTTCCAGGAGGGCTTCGATGTCTATGGCCGCGAGGGCGCGGCCTGTGCCCGCTGCGGTGCGGCCTGCCCGGGCATCCAGCGCATTGTGCAGGCGGGGCGGTCCAGCTTCTTTTGTGCCCGCGTGCAGCGTTGAGGTAGAAGCGCTGGCACAGGGATGCCGCTTGCGGCCGCCGACAGGAAGGAAATGATGATGACCGACGACAGCATGATCCTGGTGGAGACCATCGGCCGCGTGGGCGTGGTGCGCTTGAACCGGCCGAAAGCGCTGAATGCGCTGTGCGATCAACTTATGGGCGAGTTGGGCGATGCGCTACTCGCCTTTGACCGCGACCCGGGCGTCGCCGCCATCATTGTGACCGGCAGCGAGAAGGCCTTTGCCGCGGGTGCGGACATCAAGGAGATGAAGGACCGCACCTTCCCCGATGTGGTGTTCAACGATTTCATCGCCGCGCGTTGGGAGACGGTGCTGGAGGTGAAGAAGCCGGTGATCGCGGCCGTGGCCGGCTTCGCGCTGGGTGGCGGATGCGAGCTGGCGATGATGTGCGACCTGATCATTGCGGCCGATACGGCGAAGTTCGGCCAGCCGGAGATCAACCTCGGGATCATTCCCGGTGCCGGCGGGTCGCAGCGGCTCACACGCGCCATCGGCAAGTCCAAGGCCATGGAGATGATCCTGACCGGGCGGATGATGGATGCCGCCGAGGCGGAGCGCGCGAACCTGGTCTGCCGCGTGGTCCCGGCGGCCGAGCTGATGGCCGAGGCGCTGAAGATCGGGGAGAAGATCGCTGCGCTGTCAGGGCCTTCGGTCGCGATTGCGAAGGATGCTGTCAACGCGGCCTATGAAACCACGCTGACCGAAGGCGTGAAGACCGAGCGGCGGCTGTTCCTGGGCCTGTTCGCGACGGCCGACCAGAAGGAGGGGATGAACGCCTTCGTCGAGAAGCGGAAGCCCGGCTTCACGCATCGCTGACAGCGCAGCGTTGGAGGGGGGAGCTTGACGCGCCCGGGGGCGGGGGGATAGAAACCGCGCCTTCGCCGGGGGTCCGCCCAACGGCCCCCTGATCCTCTAGTGAATGGTCAAACCAACGCCATGGCGAACAACGCCTCCGCCCGCAAGCGCATCCGCCAGACGGAAAAGCGTACCATCCGCAACAAGGCGCGCCGCTCGCGCGTGCGCGGTTTCATCCGCAAGGTGGAGCAGGCGATCGCGTCTGGCGACAAGGGCACTGCCGCCGCGGCGCTGGTCGCGGCACAGCCGGAGATGCAGCGCGCGGTGACGAAAGGCGTGTTCCACATGAACACCGTCTCGCGCAAGCTGTCGCGGCTTTCGGCGCGCATCAAGGC
>JBKJNV010000610.1:0-3293 GCA_046593435.1 Roseomonas sp. | reverse complement strand
GGGCTGATGCGGGATGCCATCGCGGCCGCCACCGCGCGGTCGCGCGAACTGGCGGGCTGAGGGATGCGCGGCCGGCCAATCCGGAGCAGGCGGGGCGTGTCAGCGAATCTTGGCTGGCATCGCGCGCCGGGTACCCCATAATCATGGTCATGGACACAGCCCCCGACCCCATCGAGACCGCAATCATCGCCGGCTTCTGGCAGGTGGTGGCGCTGCGCGGCTGGCACGGCGTCACGATGGCCCGCGTGGCCGCTGAATCCGGCACCTCGCTTGCCGCCCTGCGCGGCCGGTTCGCGTCACCGCTGGACCTGCTGCGCCTGCATGGGCGGATGGCCGACCAGGCTGTGCTCGCCGGCACCGTGGCGGGGCAGGGCGGCTCGGCGCGCGACCGTATCTTCGACGTGCTGATGCGCCGGCTGGACACCATGCAGCCGCACCGCGCCGGGATCGAGCGCCTGCTCGACGATGTGAAGCGGGACCCCTTCCTTGCGCTGTTCATGGCTCCGCGCATGCTGGGCGGGATGGGCTGGATGCTGGAAGCGGCCGAGATGGACAGCAGCTTCCCCGCCGCCGCCTGGCGCGCCCCGGGTCTCGCGGTGGTTTGGCTCGCGACGGTGCGCGCCTGGCGTGGCGATGACAGCCCCGACCTTGGGGCAACGATGGCCGCACTGGACCGGGCGCTGGATCGCGCCGAGGGTATCGCCCGCAGCCTGCGCCTGCCCATCGCCAGCGATGATGCCGAAGCCGGTCCCGGTCCCGAGCCCGAGGCGACGCCGCCGGACTGAGCGGCGGGGGATCGATCTTCGCTTGCGCGGAACCCGCTGCGGTGATCGAGCGGGTGGTCTTGTATCAAGGTGCGCGTTCAGTGCCTTTTCGCCTGCTCAGACGCAACGCCTGCAACCAGACAAGGAGCCACCATGGCCAGCAGCGACAATGACTTCACCCGCATGTTCCGCATGCCCGGCTTCCCGGACATGGAAGCGCTGGCCGCCGCGCAGCGCCGCAACATGGAGGCCCTGGCCGAGGCCAATCGCCTGGCCCTCGAAGGCGCCCAGGCGGTCGCGAAGCGGCATATGGAGATGGTGCAGCAGACCATCGGCGACATGACCGAGGCGATGCGCAGTATGGGCAGCGTCGATGCGCCCCAGGCCCAGGCGACCCGTCAGACCGAGTTGGTCCGCACCGCCTATGAGCGCGCCACCGCCAACATGCAGGAGCTGGCCGAGCTGATCCAGAAGTCGAGCGGCGAGGCGTTGGGCCTGCTCAACAAGCGTTTCACCGACGCGATGGAAGAAGCCAAGGCGCTGGCGCCACCGACGAAATAGCCCATCGGCGGTCATGAAAAATGGCCGCTGATGTTGACCGCGCCCTCCGGCGCCCGGCGGGTTTCCTCGGCAAGCCGTCGGCGTGGTGGCCAGGGTAGTCTCCGCCGTGCCATCCGCCTCGCCGGTGCCGGCCGGGTTGGACGGATATGCGGTGCTGTCAGACCGGGAGCCGCACGCGCGCCCTGAGGCCGCCGAGCGGGCTGTCCTCGAGCAGGATGTCGCCGCCATGCGCGCGGGCGATGTCGCGCGCGATGGCGAGGCCGAGGCCAGTGCCCCCCGCCGAGAGCGTGGCGAAGGGGCGGAATGCCTCCTCGCGCTGGTCGGCGGCGATGCCGGGGCCGTCATCATCGACGAGTATGGTGGCCCAGCCGCCGCCCTCGGGGCGTGCGGCCTGTTCCACCGCAACCGCGATGCGGCCGGCGTGCTTGCGCGCATTGTCGAGCAGGTTGCCCAGGCAGCGGCGGAAGCCATCGGCGCGCAGCGGCATGGTCAGCGCGTCGGGTGCCTCGACGGAGATGCGCGCGCCATCGCGCCGGGCCTTGGCGGCCACATCCTCGACCAGCGCGACCAGGTCTGTCGGGACCGGCTGCTCCTGCCCCTCGCCGCGGGCGAAGGCGAGGTAGGCGGCGACCATGCGCTCCATCTCCTCCACATCCTGGGTAAGGGCTGCGGCGTCTTCCTGCGCATCGGCGGGCAGCAAAGCGAGTGCGAGGCGCATGCGGGTGAGCGGGGTGCGCAGGTCGTGGCTGATGCCGGCCAGCATGTCCGTGCGCTGGGCGACAAAGCGGCGGATGCGTTCCTGCATCCGGTTGAACGCGACGGCGGCCTGGCGCACCTCGGCCGCACCCTCGGGCTTGATCGCACCCAGGTCGCGGCCCATGCCGAAGGCCTCCGCCGCGCCGGCAAGGCGGCGGATGGCGCGGACCTGGTTTTTCATGAACACCGCCGCCACACCGAACAGCAGCAGCGCCGAGCCCACCAGCCAGATCATGAACAAATACAGCGTGCCGGAGAACAGGCGCTTGCGGGGGGCTTCCACATGCAGCACGCCGCCGGGAAGCTGCACGCGGATGATCACGCTGCGCCGGTCTGTCTGCCAATCCGTGTCGAATGGCAGATCCACGCGTTCGCGCATGGCGGTGGCGAGGTCATCCTCCAGCGGCAGCAGCGGCATCGAGGCGCGGCGCGATTGCGGTGCTTCGAGCCGCGCGCCGGCTTCGAAGGCGAGTGCGAGTTCCAACCGCCAGGCGGCGTCACGGAAGATGCGCGCCTGGTTCTCGGCGCTGGCGTCGCGGGTGATGAGTTCCCCGATCATGCCGACATCGCCGGCCACACCCGCGGCAAGCCGGCGCGAGATGACGTCCAGATGGGTGCCGTAGAAGAGCTGCAGCGCGATGCCCTGAAGGATCAGCAGCGGCAGCAGGATGATGAGCAGCGCGCGCCCGAGCAGGCCGCGTGGGGCGATGAATCGGAGCAGGCGTTCGAAGCGCATGGATGGGCGTCCGGGTAAGAAATTCGGATTTCCTTACCCTGGCGCCGGCATGTAAGCGATTGATTTCACTGCCCGCCGGGTAAGACCGTCTTACTTTCGGCATTTCGGCATTGGTTTGGCCGCTTGCCTCGGGCGTAGCGGCGACCGCGACATATATTCCTATAGCCTCGCGCCGCCCTCAGGTCAAGCTGCGCTATTCATCGCCCTTGGACGCGGCCGCGACGTCGCCGGTCGGACCTGTGATGCCGGAGGAGGAAGGCGGGTCGGATGCCGGGAAGCTCTGGTCCGACTGCTTGTCGAGCGCGGCCTCTTCCTCGGCGATGGCGGCCTTGGCGTCGGCGTGGAAATCCACCGGCCCGCCCGGGGGGGAGCCCGCTTCCTCCCACAGGCGCTGGGCCGTGTCTTCAATGCGCTGCCGCGTGAGCCCCTGGGTGCCAGACATGCTGCGTCTCCTGCCGATGAGACCGGTCAACGCG
>JBKJNV010000595.1:0-4146 GCA_046593435.1 Roseomonas sp. | reverse complement strand
ATCGGCGAGCGCGGTGTCGAGGTCCGTGTTGCGCGGCGCGATATCGAGCGGGGCCATGCGATGCCTCCCTTGGGTCAGACGATGGTGGCGTGCGCCGGGTGCGCCGCCAAGGGCTTGTTTGTGTGGCGCCGGGAAGGCTCACTCGACGGTCGCGCCGCTGATCCGCACCATCTCGGTCACGCGCGGCAGTTCGGCGCGCTGGAAGGCGGCGAATTCTTCTGGCGTGCTGCCCACCGGCTCGTAGCCCAGCTGTTCCATGCGCGCGCGCACCTCGGGCCGGCGCATCGCGGCCGCGATCTCACGCGAGAAGCGCTGAAGGATGGGGGCGGGCGTCGCGGCCGGGGCGAAGACGCCCAGCCAGGAGGAGAAGGTGTAGCCCGGCAGGTCCTCGGACACGGTCGGCAGGTCGGGCATCTGCGGGGCGCGCTGGGCGCGGGTGATGGCGAGCGCACGCACCTGGCCGCCGCGCATCAGCTCGACCGCCTCGACCACGGGCGAGAAGACCAGGTCGATGCGGCCGGAGGTGAGCTCGGCCATCGCCGGTGCCCCGCCGCGGAAGGAGATTTGTGTGAAGCGCACGCCGGCGGCATGTTCGAATGTGGCGGCGGCGAAGTGCTGCGAGCTTCCCGCGCCCGCGATGCCGCAATTGAGCTTGCCCGGGTTGGCGCGCGCGAAGGCGATGAGTTCCGAGACGCGGCGGAAGGGCTGCGATGGGTGCAGCGCGATCAGGTTGGAGCTGAGCACGACCAGCGAGACCGGGGCGAAGTCGCGCACCACGTCGAAGCTCATGTTGCGATACAGCGCCGCGTTGGTTGCATGCGTGCCCATCGAGCCCACGACCAGCGTGTGCCCGTCCGGCGCGCTGCGGGCCACGTGTTCCGAGGCGATGTTGCCGGCCGCCCCGGTGCGGTTCTCGACCAGGACCTGCTGGCCCATCCCCGCGCTGATGGCCTGGGCCACGACGCGGGCCGTGATGTCGGTGCTTCCCCCCGCGGCGAAGCCGACCAGGAAGCGGATCGGGCGGTCGGGGTTCCACTGGGGCGTGGCTTGCGCGGCGAGCGCAGAGGGAAAGGCAGCCAGGAGCGGCGCGAGAGCGCGGCGCGTGAGCATGGGGCGATCCTCCGATGCCGGCGCCTTGGCTGGGCCGGCGTTTCTTGCGGATCGGAGCCTACAGCAATATCCGATCACATTGAATTCAGTGTGATCGGATGTCTTGCTGTAGAATCATGTGTTTCTAGAGCACGAGATCCGTCCAAGCGGACGGATCGTGCTCTAGGGACGCGGATGTCCGGCTGGCGAGGGCTTTTTGCGCGGCGGCTTATCGGCCAGGGTCGATCAACTTCCTGGGAGATGGCCATGTCGAGCCGTCGCGCCCTCGCGGCGGAGCAGCGCGCCGTGTTGGAGACAGTCCCGCGCCGCCTCGGCATCCGGGCCGCGTAGGGCTGGCGCGGGAAGATTGGCCTCGCGCCGCCTGGCGGGGCAGAATGCGGGATGCGCGTCTATCTGGCCGGACCTGAGGTGTTTCTCGCGGATGCCGAAGCGGTCGCGGCGGCGAAGAAGGCTGTCTGTGCCAGCCATGGCCTGACCGGCGTCTTCCCGACCGACCATCGGCCCGAGGAGTTGGCCCCGCCGTCGGAGGAACACCGGCGGATCTATCGCCTGAACGAGGCGCATATCCGCGACTGTGACGCGCTGATCGCCAACCTCACCCCATTCCGCGGCCCTTCCGCCGATAGCGGCACCGCCTATGAGCTGGGCTTCATGCGCGCCCTGGGGCGCCCGGTGCTCGCCTATTCCAACACGCGCCAGGATTTCGCCGGGCGCACGCTTGCCCACCTCACCCCGCGCATCCGCCGGCGCGATGCGGCGACGTGGGAGGATGAGGATGGCATGGCGATCGAGGCCTTTGGCCTTGCGGATAACCTCATGCTCGATGGCGGCGTGCTCGAATCGGGTTTTGCGGTGGAGCGCGCGGAGATCGCCCCCGCCGAGCGCTGGCACGACCTCAGCGCCTTCACGCGCTGCGTCGTCGCACTTGCGTCCATCATGGCCCGAAGGAAAGACCGCGATGCAACTGGATGATCCGGCGGTGCTCGCCGAGGCGCGCGCCGTTTTCGACCGCTACGAAGCCGCGATCGGCGGCAATGACACCGCCACGCTCGATGCCATTTTCTGGGAGGATGCGCGCACCGTGCGCTTCGGCGTGACCGAGATCCTCTATGGCCACGCCGCCATCCGCGCCTTCCGCGCGACGGTGGCGAAATACGCTCCGCGTGCGGCGCGCAAGATCCACATGGTCGCCTTCGGGCAGGACATGGTGGCCACGCATCTGGAATATGAGCGCCTGGATTCCGGCCTGGTCGGGCGCGAGACCAAGATCATGGTGCGGCTGCCGGGGCTGGGCTGGCGCGTGGTCTCGGCGCATGTTTCCCTGCTCGCCGGGGTCGACCCGGGGCGGCAACAGAAGGGCTGATGCCCGGCAGGAAGGATCGGGGCCATGGCTGCGCGGCTTGTGGAGTGTTTTTATTCGCTGTCATCGCCGTGGATGTATCTCGGCGGGCCGCAGCTCACCGCAATTATTGGCAAGCACAAGGCGAAGCTGGAATTGCGGCCCTATGATTTCCGCCTGGTGGTCAGCCACACCGGCGGTATTCAGCTGCGCACGCGGCCGGAACCGCGCCAGGATTATCACGCGCTGGAGCTGGACCGCTGGGCGCGCATGCTGGAGATGCCGATCAACCTCAAGCCGGCGCATTACCCACCGACGGACCAGCGCCCGGCCGGGCGCATGGTGATGGCGGCGCAGCAGCGCGGCATGGATGCGATGGCGCTGTCCCACGCCATCCTGCGCGCCTTGTGGGCCGAGGAGCGCGACATCGCCGACCCGCATGAACGGGTGAAGATCGCCGATGAGCTCGGCCTGCCGGGGGCGCATTTGCAGGCGGCCGAGGATTCCGCCTCGATCGAGGCCGAGTGGGAGCGGAACAACCGCGACGCCATCGCCAAGGGCGTGTTTGGTGCGCCGACCTTCATCTGCGAGGACCTGTTCCTGTGGGGCCAGGACCGGCTGGTGTTTCTCGACCGCCACCTTGCCGGCGAGCCCGTGCAATCCGGCCCCTCGGCCAAGATCG
Organism: Roseomonas sp.; assembly: GCA_046593435.1. Lineage (GTDB taxonomy): Bacteria > Pseudomonadota > Alphaproteobacteria > Acetobacterales > Acetobacteraceae > Plastoroseomonas. The sequence continues at coordinate 1,015 of JBKJNV010000595.1, read as the reverse complement.
CAAAGACCCGCGCCTCGTGACCCATGTGGTGGTGATCGGCGCAGGGATCGTCGGCGCGTGCACGGCTATCGAGGCGTTGCGGGCGGGGTTCGAGGTCACGATCCTGGACCCTGGCACGCCGGGCGGCGAGCAGGCCGCCAGCTACGGCAATGGCTGCTGGCTGAGCCCGATGTCGGTGATCCCGCCGGCCGTACCGGGGACATGGAAGAAGCTGCCGAAGTTTTTGGCCGACCCGCTCGGGCCGCTGGCGATCCGCTGGTCCTATCTGCCCAAGGTCGCACCCTGGCTGGTGAAATACCTGGCCGCGGGCTGGACCTGGGGGCGGGTGGAGAAGACGGCCCGCGCGCTGCGCCCCCTGCTGGACGGCGCGCCGGCGCTGCACCGCGCATTGGCCGAGGAGGCCGGCGTGGGCGACCTGATCGGGCAGACGGGGCTGATCTACGTCTATCCCACTCGCGCCGAATTCGATGCGGAGCGAGAGGCCTGGCGCATCCGCGGTGCGGTGGGCGTGAAGTGGCTGGAACTGGAGGGTGAGGAGCTGTTCCAGCGCGAGCCGACGCTCGACCGGCGCTACGGTTTCGGGGTGATGGTCGAGGAGGGCGGGGATTGCCGCGATCCGGGCGGGTACGTCGCGGCGCTGGTCGCGCTGGCCGAGGCCAGAGGGGCCAAGCGCATCGCCGCGGGCGCCACGGGATTTCGTATTGTCGGGAAGCGTTTAGGCGCGGTTCTTCATACAGGAGGCGAGGTATCCGCCGACCATGCGGTGATCTGCGCCGGTGCCCGGTCCCGTGACCTGGCCCTCGCCGTGGGCGATGCCGTGCCACTGGAGACCGAGCGCGGCTACCATGCCCTGATCGCGGACCCGGAGGTGGCACCGCGGCACGGGTTGATGCCGTCCGACGGCAAGATGTCCATCATGGCGACGCGGCATGGGCTGCGCGCGGCAGGGCAGGTCGAGATCGCGGGGCTCGATGCCGCGCCCAACTGGCGGCGGGCGGAAATCCTGCGCGACCAT
>JBKJNV010000535.1:0-4341 GCA_046593435.1 Roseomonas sp. | reverse complement strand
GCGGTAGCGGCGCTCCATCTCGCGCACCGTCCATTTCAGCGCGCCGATCGCCTTGGCCGGCTCCGTCACCACCGGTGCCAGCAGATGCGGGATGCGGTCATAGACGCTGAGTTCCAGCATCTTCGGATCGATCATGATGAAGCGGCACTCTTCGGGGCTCAGCCGATAAAGCAGGCTCAGGATCATGGTGTTCACCGCGACCGACTTGCCCGAACCCGTAGTACCCGCGATCAGCAGATGCGGCATCCGCGCCAAATCCGCCACCACCGGCCCGCCGCCGATATCCTTCCCCAGCGCGAGGTTCAGCTTGCCCGGCCCGCGCATCCAATCCTCGGCCAGGAACATCTCCGAGAGATAGACCATCTCGCGCTTGGCATTGGGCATCTCGATGCCGATGACGTTGCGCCCAGGCACCACCGCGATGCGTACCGCAACCACGCACATCGACCGCGCGATATCATCGGCCAGCCCGATCACGCGCGCCGACTTGGTCCCCGGCGCCGGCTCCAGCTCATACAGTGTGACCACCGGTCCCGGGCGGATCTCCGCGATGCGGCCACGCACGCCATAATCATCCAGCACGCTTTCCAGCAGCCGCGCATTGGCCTGGAGGCTTTCTTCCGAAGGCCCCGTCGCCCGGCGCGGCGGCGCTTCGACCAGCAGGTCGATCGGCGGCAGCCGGAAGGCCTGGTCGCCGAGGTCCAAGGCGGGCTGCGGGAGTCGGCTTTTCGGCGGCGCCGGCACCGTCACGCGCGGCCGCACCAGCGCAGCCTCGGCGGTCGGCCCTTGGGGCCGTGGGGAAGGCTCGCCAGCCTCGGCGGGTGCCGCACCGCGCATCATCGGCGGCGGCGCCGGCGGCTCCTGCGCCGAAGGCGGCACGGCATGGGCCGCGGCATCGGCATTGCGCAGCATTTCGCCCAGCGGCACCTCCGCCTCGCCCCCGCGTCGCCGCATCAGGCTGGCCATCGCGCGGCGGAAGCGGCCTGGGGGTGGCGCCGCGTCACGCTCTGCCCATTCAGGCGGCGCGGCGCGCTCCGGCATGGCCGTGCGCCAGCGCCCCGCCGCACCCATCGCGACACGCGAGGCCGCACCGCCGGCCACGCGCGCGCCATCCACCGCCACGCGCCCGGCGCCACGCCACTCCCCGCGCGACAGCCCGCAGCCGAGCAGGAAGGCTCCCAGGGCCCCAAGCCCCAGCGCCGCCTGCCCGACCACGGCGCCGAATGGCCCCAGCCCGGCCTCAAGCCCACCCACCACGAAGCTCGCGACGGGGGTGCCAACGGCGCCCCCGGGCAAGGCCACGAAGTCCGGCAGCGGCAGCAGCGTCGCCGCCGCCGCACCCAGCGGCAGGGCCAGCAGCAGCCCGATCAGCCGCAGCGCGATCACCCCCAGCCCGCGATGCGTGGCCAGCCGCCAGGCCCAGCCCAGCGCCACGGCCGCCGGCAGCCAGGCCGCCAGCCCGAACCCCTGGATCAGCGCATCCGAGACCACGGCCCCCGCGGGCCCGCCCAGGTTGCGCGTGGCCCGGTCGGTCGCGGTGTTCAGCGAGGGGTCGGCGGGGTCATGCGTGACCAGCGCCACCACCAGGGCGAGTGCGCCCAGCGCCAGCAGCAGCCCGAGCGTTTCCTGCACCCGGCGGCGCACCACCAGGCGCACCGCCGGCGAGGCGAAGCGGCTGGGTGAGGCAGGCGAGGTAATCTTCGGCATGGCAAGGGCCCGCGGTCATTGAAGTGGCCGCTCAGTTCTAGACCCGATCCCCCTGGAAAGGCACGAACTTCATGGCCCCGGCTTTTGGATGACCCATTTCGGCGCCTCGATGGCCAGCGGCCGCCCGACGAAGCCCGCGAAGTCGCGCGCCGCCTGCACCACGCCGGGCCAGCTCGGGTGGTAATCATCGCCCACCAGATGCCCGCCGGGTGCCAGGATCGGCCAGTAATCCTTGGCGTCCTGCAGCACGGCGCCATAGGCGTGGTCGCCATCGATGTGCACCAGCGATGCGGTGATGCCCAGCCGCCGCAGGATTGCCGCCGCCCCGGACGCCGTCTGCGGCATCGGCACCACGAACCCCGCCAACCCCGCCGCCGCCACATTGGCCAGGAACTGCGCATACAGGTCCGGCATGCCATGGCGCCGGGCGAATAGCCCCGCATCCCCCCAATGCTCGGGCGAGCCCAGGAAGGTATCAACGGCGATGACGCAGCCATCGATGCCTGCATCGCGCAGGCTCGCCGCCATCGCGATGGTCGACTGACCCTTCCACACCCCCACATCGATGATCACGCGCGCGCCGGGCATGGTGTCGAGCCGTGCCCCCGGCGCGCTATCCAGCCGCGCCCCCGGCGCGCTATCGAGCCGCGCCCCCGGCGCGCTATCGAGCCGTGCCCCCGGCGCACTATCGAGCCGTGCCCCCGGCGCGAGGGCCAGCCGCGCCTCCGGCGCGAGGGCCAGCCGCGCCAGCGCCGGATGACCGCCGTTCCAGCCCTGCACCTCGCCCGCCACCGGGGGTGCGGCGAACCCGTCCCAGATGTTCGCCCCGTGCAGCGCAGCCATGATGTCGGCAAAAACCGCCATGCCGCTTCCTCATCCCCCCGCCCCATCGCGGCACGGTGAACCTTATCGCATGGCCGGCGTTGGCCTCGCAGCCCCGGAGACTTCGCCCCATGCGCGCCCGCACCGCCCTGATCCTTACGCTTGTCGTCATCGCCGGCGGCGGCACCTTCGGCCTCGTCGCCTGCACCGAAACCGCCAAGGTGCCGATCGAGGCGCAGATGGGCCCCAACCCCACCCTGCCACCCCCCGCGCCCGGCCTGCTGCCCACCGTCAACATCGCCCCCGCAATCGGCTGGCGCGACGGCGTCCGGCCAACGCCCGCGCCGGGCCTTGCCGTCGCCGCCTTCGCGACCGGGCTCGACCACCCGCGCAACCTCCTCGTGTTGCCCAATGGCGACGTGCTGGTCGCCGAGAGCAACGCGCCCCCGCGCCCCGAGGGCAGCGCCGGCCTGCGCGGCCTCGCGATGCGGGCCGTCATGTCCCGCGCCGGCGCGGTGACGGAAAGTGCCAACCGCATCACCCTGCTGCGCGACGCCGATGGCGACGGCGTGGCCGAAACCCGCCTGCCCTTCCTGGAGAACCTGAATTCCCCCTACGGCATGGCCCTGATCGGCGACCAGCTCTTCATCGCCGACACCGACGCGATCCGCCGCTACCCCTACCAGACCGGCCAGGTGCGCATGAACGACCCCGGCACCCGCATTACCGAACTGCCCGCCGGCCCGCGCAACCATCACTGGACCAAGAACCTGCAAGCCTCCGCCGATGGCCGCACCCTGTTCGTCGCCATCGGCTCGAACAGCAACGTCGCCGAGAACGGCATGGCGGCCGAGGAAGGCCGCGCCCAGATCTGGGCCGTGGACCCCGCGACCGGCGCGCACCGCCCCTATGCCACGGGCCTGCGCAACCCGGTCGGCATGGCCATCGCGCCCGGTGCCACGCCCGTTCTGTGGACGGCCGTGAACGAACGCGACGAAATCGGCTCGGACCTGGTGCCCGACTACATGACCTCGGTGCGCGAGGGCGGCTTCTACGGCTGGCCCTACAGCTATTTCGGCCAGAACGTGGACACCCGTGTGCAGCCGCAGGACGCGGCCCTGGTCGCACGCGCCATCGCGCCCGACTACGCGCTGGGCGCGCACACCGCTTCGCTCGGCCTCGCCATCACGGCCGATTCCGGACTGCCCGCCCCCTTCGCCGCCGGCGCCTTCATCGGCCAGCACGGGTCGTGGAACCGGCGCCCCGCCAGCGGCTACCGCGTCATCTTCATCCCCTTCGCCCAAGGCCGGCCGCAAGGCGCGCCGATCGATGTGCTGACCGGTTTTCTCGACGGTGCCGGCAATGCACGCGGCCGCCCGGTGGGCGTCACCCCCGATGGCCGCGGCGGCCTTCTGGTGGCCGATGATGTCGGCAATGTCGTGTGGCGGGTCACCGCCGCGCGATAGGCATCACAGCGACGCGCGTGCCGACAACCCGGCCGCGTGGCGCGTGTTCTCCCGCCACATCCACAGGGAGAACCCGCCATGAGCGAACAGTACAGCGATACCAACCTGATCTCGTCCGACCGCGTCGAGGGGACCAGCGTCTACAACCCGTCCGGCGACAAGCTCGGCTCGATCAACACGCTGATGATCGAGAAGACCACCGGCCAGGTCAGCTATGCCGTGATGTCCTTCGGCGGCTTCCTCGGCCTCGGCGAGAGCTACCACCCGCTGCCCTGGAACCAGCTGAAGTACAGCACCGAGCATGACGGCTACGTTGTCTCGCTGACCGAAGACCAGCTGCGCCACT
>JBKJNV010000303.1:0-16628 GCA_046593435.1 Roseomonas sp. | reverse complement strand
GGCACCACCACCCGCTCGCGCGGCAAGTGCGCCGGCAGCGGTGCGCGCACCGGCTTGCGCGTGGGCGGCGGCGGACGTTCGGCCGTGGTATTCTTGGGCTCTGGGTTCGCAGCCGCGGCCGTCGTCGGCGGCGCTGGTGGAGCCTCGGGCGCGGGCAGCACCCGCATCGGCAAGAACGCCGGCTCCTGCGCTACCAGATCACCGCGCCGTAGTGCGTCTCGCCACTGCCCTATCAGGCCACGGCTGACCTCGTGCCGCTGCGCCACCTCGGCGACCGTAGCACCTGGCTCATCGAGCTCGGCGAGGATCCGCGATTTCTGCTCCGGTCGCCAGCGCCGTCGACGCTCGACCCCGGTGATGATCTCCATCCATGCCCCCGTTCTTACCGACGCTCACAAGAGCGCCCGTATGAACACAGGACAGCTTCAGCCGCGCCGCGGTAGGCGGTCCTCGCCGGACGCGTACGTTTCGACAACCATCTTGCCTGGTAAGCATTGATCAACGAAGGCTTGCATGGTCATCGCGCTTTATGGCAATCTTCGAAGGAAGGAAGGTCCGACCCTGACATGGAGTACGGACCGGGAGGAATTTTTGCCCAGAATCGCGGCGGTAAGTTTGGTGGGTGGTCTGGTGCTCGTGCCGGTAATTGCCGTCATATTGTTTTCAAAGCCGCGCGCGGAAACGGCTGAGTTGCCACGTCCCGCCATTGTAGAACTCGCCATCGCTCAGGCGCTGACGGAGCAGCCAGGCGACCCGGTGCGCGGATTGCGCATCACACTCGATCGCGCGAAGGGCAATTGTGTGACATGTCACGAGCTTCCTTTGGCGGTCGATTTCCCTGGCAATCTGGGTCCTCCGCTGTCCGGGGTCGGCGAGCGCTACTCGGCGGGCGAGTTGCGGCTGAGGATTGTCGATTCGAAGCAGATCAATCCCGAAAGCAACATGCCTCCATATTACCGCGTTGCCGGCCTCACTGCGGTTCGATCGGCTTTCGCCGGACGGCCGATCCTGACGGCGCAGGAGATCGAAGATGTAATCGCCTACCTGCAAACGCTGCGATGAATCCACTTGGGAGAACATCCATGACCGCATCAACGATGGGGCGCCGCGCCACCTTCGTGGCCGGCGCCTGCCTAGTCGTCGTCGCCCTGGTGCCTCGTCGGGCGGGGGCCGAGCCTCTCCAGGCTCCGACGCAGGCCGCCGTGCGTCAGTTTATTGGCGATCGGACACCGCGGGAAGGCCGTGTCACGCTGCGCGTGCCGCCGATCGCGGAGAATGGCAATACCGTGCCGCTTTCCGTCCAGGTCGAGAGCCCGATGACGGCGGCCGACCACGTCAAGTCGATCTTAGTTCTTGCCGACAAGAACCCATCACCCGAGGTGGCGAGCTTCCGGCTTACACCGGCGCTGGGTCGTGCTCAGGCCGAGACGCGCATACGCCTTGGCACCACGCAGGATGTGGTGGCGGTGGCGGAGATGAGCGACGGATCGGTCTGGATTGCGCGCGCCGAGGTCAAGGTGACCATCGGCGGCTGCGGCGGTTGATCGAGAAGGAAACAGACACATGGCCACTCCAATCGGACAGCCCCGCGTGCGCCTCCCGGCGCAGGTAAAGCAAGGCGACATCATCGACATCCGCACCCTTGTCTCCCATACCATGGAGACCGGCCAGCGGCGGGATGCGCAGGGCGCGATCATTCCCCGCGACATCATAAAGCGTTTCGTCGTGCGCTTCGATGGCCAAGAGGTGTTCGCGATGGATCTTGCCACGGCGATATCTGCGAACCCCTACATCGCCTTTCCTTTCAAGGTGGAACGTGCCGGGACGTTTGAATTCACGTGGATCAACGACATCAACGAGGAGCGCAAAACGACTGCCGAATTGCGCTTGAGCTGATTTGATGCGCAAGCTTCCAATCATCTTTGCCATGGCGGCATTCGGAGCAGCTGCCGCCGTCGCCTGGGCGCAACAGCCGCAAGTGCCGACACGCCACATCCCCGACCCACAATCCGGCATCAACTTCACCACCCCTGAGACCCGGGCTATTCAGGAGGACGACTTCGCCAATCCCGCCTTCTTGTGGTCGGAGGAAGGCGAGCGGCATTGGAGCATGGTGGAAGGGTCAGCCGGCCAAAGCTGCGCTTCCTGCCATGCCGACGCTACCCAGACGATGCGCGGCGTGCGGGCGCGCTATCCTGCCTACGACGCCGGCCGCCAGAGCGTCGTAACCCTGGAGCAGCGGGTGAACATGTGCCGCGAGCAGAATATGGGTGCGGCGCCACTGCGTATTGACAGCCGCGAGCTGAACGCCATGACGACCTATATCGGCACACAGTCCCGCGGGATGCCTGTGAACGTCGACATCTCCGGCCCCGCGCGACCATTCTTCGACCGTGGTGAGGCGTTCTACGCCACGCGGCGTGGTCAGCTCGACCTGAGCTGCAGCAGTTGCCACGAGGATAATTTTGGCCGCTACCTCCGTGCCGACCTGTTGAGCCAGGGGATGAGCAACGGCTTCCCGACCTACCGGCTCAAGGAACAACGAGTGATCAGCCTGCAGTTCCGCATGCAGGGCTGCGTCAACGATGTGCGTGGCGAGGCGCCGCCAATGGGCGGTGAGGAGCTCACCAACCTTGAATTCTATCTCGCCTGGCGCGCACAAGGCTTGCCGGTGGAAACGCCTTCCGTTCGCCGCTGAGAGTGGACGGAACAGGAGAGACTCATGCTTGCACGCCGCGACCTTCTGTGTGCCGCCGCCGCGTTGGCGGCGGCCGGCTCCGCGCCCCGTACCGGCCATACGCAGGCGCGGCCGTCACAAGATGAGCTACTGCGCTTCCAGCCGCTCGGACAGGTCACGCTGGTCCATGTTACCGACCTGCACGCACAGCTGATGCCACTGCATTTTCGCGAAGCGACAACGAATATCGGCGTTGGCGAGGCGCGCGGCCAAGTGCCGCACCTGACCGGCACAGCGCTCCTCGACCACTACGGCATTCCGCGCAACACACCGATGGCGCATGCGCTGTCCGACCTCGACTTCGTAAGCCTCGCCCGCGTCTTCGGTCCGATGGGCGGTCTTGATCGCATCGTCACAGTCATCAAGGCAATCCGGGCCGAGCGTTCAGGAAACACGCTTGTCCTCGATGGGGGTGATACGCTGCAGGGCAGTTGGACCAGTCTACAAACACGCGGTGCCGATATGGTGGAGGCGCTCCGCGTGCTGACGGCCGACGCCACGACCGGTCATTTCGAGTTTACCTACGGCACCGACCGGGTGAAGGAACTCGTCGAGTCCATGCCTTGCGCCTTTCTTGCTGGCAATGTGCAGGACAGCGAGTGGGGGGAGGACGTCTTTGAGCACACCAAGACGTTCGAGCGCGGCGGCATCAAGATCGCCGTCATCGGACAGGCCTTTCCCTATACGCCGGTCGCCAATCCACGCTGGCTGATCCCTGACTGGTCCTTCGGTATCAAGGAGGAAAAAGTCGCGGAGCGGGTTGCTGCCGCCCGCGCCGCCGGCGCGCAGCTTGTTGTGCTACTGTCGCACAACGGCTTCGACGTGGACCGCAAGATGGCGCGCCGCGTCCCCGGCATCGACGTGATCCTGACTGGCCATACGCATGACGCCCTGCCGCAGCCGTTGCAGGTCGGCCGAACGCTGCTGGTGGCGAGTGGCTGCGCCGGCAAGTTCATCTCGCGCCTGGACCTTGATGTCCAGGGCGGCGCAGTTGCGGGTTTCCGCCATGCGCTGATCCCGATCTTTGCCAACAGCATCACGCCGGATCCCGAAACCACAACGCTGGTGCAGCGCCTGCGGGCTCCCTATGCCGCTGATCTTGCGCGGGTCGTTGGCCGTACCGAGAGCGCGCTTTGGCGCCGAGGCAATGTCAACGGCACGATGGATGACGTGATCTGCGCGGCACTGATGCAGCAGCGCGACGCCGAGATCGCGCTCTCGCCAGGCTTCCGCTGGGGTAATGCGCTGCTGCCGGACAGTCCGATTACAGCCGAGGATGTCTGGTCGCACACTGCCATCACCTATCCCGCCACCTACCGCATTGGCATGACCGGCACACAGTTGAAGACGGTGCTGGAGGATGTCGCCGACAATCTCTTCAACCCGGACCCCTACTATCAGCAGGGCGGCGACATGGTACGCTGCGGCGGCATTGGTTGGACGCTCGATATCGCGGCGCCAGCCGGCCGGCGCATATCCGACTTGACGCTGCTACGCACGGGCGCGCCGATCGATCCCGCGCGGGAATACAGCGTGGCCGGATGGGCTTCGGTCAATGAGGGTACGCAGGGTCCGCCGATCTGGGATGTCGTCACTCAGCACCTCGCAACGGGCTCAGTGCGCGTCGAACCCAATGCGGCACTTCGCCTTCGGGGCGCATAGGCTCCGCGATGGAGGTCGGATTTGCCGCGGCAGTCCTAGCCGGGATGCTGTCCTTCCTCAGCCCCTGCGTGCTGCCGCTGATCATTCCCTATCTTGGCTTTCTGGGCGGCGTGAGCTTGCGGGCGGCGCCAGGCGGCGCCGTTGCGGAAACGCCAAACCGTGGGCGGGTAATGTTGGCCGCAGGCTTTTTCGTGCTCGGCTTCGCCACGGTCTTCACCATCCTGGGCGCCACGGCGAGCTGGCTGTCACAGCTGCTGGCGGATTATCTGGACACGCTGACGGTGGTAGCGGGCTTGGTGCTTATCGCCTTCGGCCTACATTTCGCGGGGGTGCTGCGGATCGGCTTCCTCAACTACGAAAAGCGCTTTCATCTGCAGGAACGTCCGGTGGGACCGCTTGGTGCCTATGTCGTCGGCTTGGCCTTCGCCTTTGGCTGGACGCCCTGCGTGGGACCCGTGTTGGCGGGCGTCCTGACGCTCGCCGCGTCCGGCGATTCCATCGTGCAGGGTGCGCTTCTGCTGCTCGCCTATGCACTGGGCATCGGCGTGCCGTTTCTGCTCGCGGCCGCATTCGTCACGCCGTTCCTCCGCTTCGTCGGCCGATTTCGTCGACACTACCGCATGGTGGAGCTCGCGGTGGGCGGGCTGTTGGTCGTGACCGGCGTGATGGTGTTGACCGGCACTTTCCAAGAAATTGGCGGCTGGATGTTGGATCGCTGGCCAAGCTTCGGGCAGTTCGGATGAGATCAGCCAGCCTGTCGTCGTGTCCACCATACGGGATAGCTGATGCCGTCAGAATAGCCGCGTTCGGCAACATAGATGAACATGCCAAGAAACTGCGGTTTGCGCAGGAGGCCTGCCATTCGCGCCACCTCGATTTCGCGGCCAGGCCGCGCCGAAGCCGGGACGGCCAGCGGCAGGAAGACGATCGTCGGCGTGACAGTCACCCGCCAGCGCCGAGCGAGTTGGCGTTCTTCCAGCACCTCGTTGTCAAAATCCGTCACCGGCCTGGCGCCCTGCAGATCGAGCTGGATGAGACGGAAGCGAGGCCGGATGAAGCCTTCGATTTCGGCCTGTGCGAGGTGGTCGGTGTGCATCTCCAGGCAGTAGGGGCAGCCGCGCTGCTCGAACACGACAGCAAGGCTCTGGCCCGCCTGGGCGGCCTCATGCGCATCCTCACGCAGGTTGAGGAAGCTGTCCTGGAACCAGTCTTGCGTGTAGCCGCTCTCGGTCCGCACCGGCTTGGCTTGCGCGGCCAGTGGCGCGGTGGCCACGCCTGCACAGAATGTTCGGCGAGTGGAGGCCATGGCATACTCCGGCATCGATCGTCCGGGCAGCCTCCCCCAAACCGGGGCAGCGCGCAATGACCGCACGCGGGTGGGGGGACGCAATCACCATGCTGCTGGCCGCAGCCCTCGGCTTAGTGGTGGAAATCGTCGCCGGGCGTCTGCTCGCGCCTTATGTCGGCATGTCGCTGCACAGCTGGACGGCGATCATCGCCGTGGTTCTCGGCGGCTTCTCGCTGGGGCATTGGTGGGGCGGGCGGCTGGCGGGGCCGGGATGCGACCGCCGGACCGGTCATCGCCGGCTGGCATGGCTGCTGGCCGGCAGCGCGGTGGCCACCCTGCTTTCGGTGCCAGCGCTGCGTCTTGCCGCACCCTGGCTTGATCGGGATGGTGTCTCGCCATTGGCCGCCATCCTCGGCCTCGCCATGGCCGGCTTTTTCGTGCCCAGCCTGCTGGTCGGCACGGTCTCACCGATCGTGACGAAGCTGGCCGTCGCGGATGCTCCGGCGGATCGGGTCGGGCCGGTTCTGGGGCGGATGTTCGCTCTTTCGGCACTCGGCGCCATCGCCGGCACCTTGACGGCAGGTTTCGTTTTCGTCGCTTGGATCGGCTCAGTCGGAACAATGCTGGTCTGCGCGGCGCTGTATGGTCTGCTCGCGGCAGGCCACGCGGCCGCAGCAACGCGCCGCAAGGTCGTCACCGCAGCCGCCGCGAGCCTTGTGGCGCTGCTGCTGCCCTTCGCGGCTCGGCAACTGCCGCCCTTCGCCACGCAGTGCTACAGCGAAAGCGCTTATTTCTGCCTCCGCATCGTCGATGCGACGACGCAGGTCGGCCAGCCGGCGCGGCTGATGGTACTGGACCACCTGGCGCATGGCGTGAACGTTAGGGACGACCCCACCCTGCTCGTGCAGCCCTACCTGCATCTCGCCGACGAGCTGATGGTGAGGCGCGGTCTGACCGAGGCGCCGCGCGGCTTCTTCGTGGGCGGTGGGGCATCCACCCTACCGCGGGCCTGGGCTGCCGACTATCCGGCGGGCGAATTCACGGTGGCCGAGCTCGACCCCGCCGTCGTGCGCTCGGCACGACAGGATTTCTGGCTCCAGGACAGCCCGGCGCTGTCTATCGTGGTGGCTGACGGACGGGTGGCGATGCAGGCAATCCCCGGAAGCCCACGCTTTGACCTGGTGCTTGCGGATGCCTTCCACGACCTGGCGATGCCAGTGCATTTGACGACGCGCGAATGGCACCAGGCGGTACGCCGACGCCTGGCACCCGGCGGGGCCTATGTCGCCAACGTCATCGAGGACAAGGTCTCGCCGCGCTTCCTGATGGCCCTGGTGCATACGCTCCAGCAGGATTTTCCGGTCGTCGAGGTGTGGGTGGAGATGGCCCAGGCGCAGGGCCGCCGGGTCACCTATCTGGTGCTGGCCGCCGAGGCGCCAACCGAGGTCGCACGGCTGGCCAGCCGGCGCGGGCCGGAGCGCGGCTGGGCGCGGCTGCCGCCAGATTTCGTCGCCGCTCGTATTGCCGCCGCAGCGGTACCGGTGCTGACCGACGACTACGCGCCGGTGGACCGGCTGATGGCGCATCTTCTTCTTTCAGCGGAGGCCAGCGGGCGATGAAGCGACGCATTTTTCTGGCGGCCCTGGCCGTAATTCCCCTGGCAGGCGCAGGCGTTCGCGAAACACCGCTGGCAGTTCCGAGACCAAGCGTCGAGGCGCCGCGACGCATCGTGGTGACGCTGTCGGAAGCCGATCCCGCGCGGGCCAACGCCATCTTCTCAAACCTGGTCAATATCCAGGCCTTCTACGGCCAGGATCTGGTGGAGATCATGGTGGTCGCCTATGGCCCCGGCGTGCGCCACGTGCTGCGTAACGAGAGCCAGGTGACGGAGCGCATCGCGAGTCTGCTAGCCTACGATATCGCCTTCGTCGCCTGCGGCGCCACAATGGACTCGCTCGGCGTCCCGCCGGAGGCAGCGCTCGACGGTGTGCAGGTGGTGCAGAACGGGCTTCCGGAGATCGTCGAACGTCAACTCATGGGCTGGGTGCACCTGCGGCCGTAACGCGGTCCGCGTCACATCATCAGTCGGTCCTCGACGGCGGCGATTCCGGCCCGCGCACAGGCATCGTCCTCCGCACCTCCCGGTGCACCGGAAATGCCGACGCCGCCGACGATGGAGCCGGCCGCTTCCACCGGCACACCGCCGCCAAGGAAGACATAGCCGGGCAGATGGCGGATTGCCGAATTCAACTGACCTGCCTGAGTTGCCGCAGACAACGCCTCAGTCGATGCGCGGAACGACACAGCGGTGCGCGCCTTGCTAGTCGCCGTGTCAGGGGTGTGCGGTCCGGCCAGGGTATCGCGCAGCATCACCTGGACAACGCCGAAGCGATCGACCACGGCGACGGCCACCTGGAAGCCGCGGTCGTTGCAACTCTTCAGCGCGGCTTGTGCCAGGGATAGCGCCAAAGACGGGGACATGACGCGGAAGCTGGTGAAATCCTCAGCCCGCGCTGAAGCGGCGGTTACAGACAGCAGGGCAATCCCTGCCAGCATTGCATTCTTCATCTTGGCGTTTCCTCTGCGTGCGTTGCCGGCGGCAGCCGGGCCAGCAAGGCCTCTGCCTGCTGCCAGAAAAAAAGGTCGCCCTGGTAGCCGATGATGCGGCCGATCTCGCGTCCCTCGCGGATCAGCACGAAGGTCGGCGTGAAGCGCCAGGCAGCGACGAAGCTCAGATCGGACGGCAGCCCCTGTGCCAAATCGACTCGCCGCAGCGGCGCCCGCTGGCCAAGGTTCGAGCCGTTCCAAGACGCCGTGCCGACCTCACGATGCCAGCGCCGGCACCAGGGACAGTCATGCCGCTCCAGCATGACGAAGCTCTCGTGGGCGGCCCTAGCGATGCTGCTGGTTCCGGCAAGCAGTGCCCCCAGCAGCAGGCGCCGGCTACTGCGCCGCACCTGTTGCCTGCCGGAGATAAGCGATGAGGTCACTGCGCTGCTGCTCGTTGCGCAGCCCGGCGAAGGCCATCGACCCGCCCGGCATCACTGCCCGAGGATTCTCGATGTAGGGGGATAGGGTTTCAGCGTCCCAGACCAATCCGCCAGTTCCCCGTTCACGCATCGGTGCGGAATAGCGGAAGCCGTCGAGACTGCCAGCGACACGACCAAACATTCCGTACAAGTTGGGGCCGACGCCGTTGCGGCCACCCTGCTCGACCGTGTGGCAGGCGCGGCACTGGTTGAACACGCGTTGCCCAGCCGCCGCGTCCTGGGCGGCTGCGGGCGTGGCGGGCAGGGATGCCAATACAGCGGCTGCGATGATGACAAGGGCGGTGATCCGCATTGTTGCCTCCTGATGCGCATTGCGACCAACGCCGATGCCGTCTCCGGGACTGAACGCTGGACCGCGGTTCGGTGCTAGGATATTCACAAATTCGAAGATATGCAAAGGAAGCGGTCCGGGATGGGGAAATTCAGCACGACGGCGGGTGGCGGCCCTGACGCCGTGCCCGGCGCGCCCAGGCAGGTTACTGAGGAATGCAACACCATGAGCAGAAGCAAATCGGCCGTCGCCACGACCCGCCGCCACATCGTCGGCGCCGCCGCGGCGCTGTCGGCCCTGCCCATGGGGCGGGCGGCCGCGCAGGCGGGTGACGCCGACAACCTTCCACCGAACCTGCCCGAATGGAGCCGCACGCCGGGCGCCGGTGTCATCGAGGAAGCCTATGGCACCCGCTCGGCGCATGAGGCGCAGGTGCTGCGCCGCTACGTGCCCTGGTTGACCGCCGACCGCATCTCCTCGGTGTCCTTCACGCCGCTGGCCGAGATGCACGGCATCATCACGCCATCCGGCCTGCATTTCGAGCGGCATCATGGCGGCGTACCGGAGGTCAAACCGGCGGACTACCGGCTGATGATCCATGGCCTGGTCGAGCGGCCGCTGATCTTCACCCTCGACGACCTGAAGCGGCTCCCCAGCGTCAACAAAATTTACTTCATCGAGTGCCCGGCGAATGGCGGGATGGAGTGGCGCGGCGCGCAGATGTCCGGCGTGCAATACACCCACGGCATGATGTCCTGCTCGGAATGGACCGGCGTGTCGCTGCGCACCCTGCTGGCGCAGGTTGGACTGCGGCCCGAGGCCTCCTGGCTGCTCGCCGAAGGCGGCGACGCAGCGTCGATGACCCGCTCGATCCCGATCGCCAAGGCGCTGGATGACGTGATCGTCGCCTACGGCCAGAATGGCGAGGCGCTGCGTCCACAGCAGGGCTACCCGGTGCGGCTGGTGGTGCCGGGCTGGGAGGGCAATGTCTGGCTGAAATGGTTGCGCCGGATCGAGCTCGGCGACCGCCCCTGGTACCACCGAGAGGAAACCCGCCACTACACCGACTTGATGCCCGATGGGCGTGCGCGCAAGTTCACCTTCATCAACGAGGTGAACAGCGTCATCACATATCCCTGCCCGGAGAAGTCGCTGCAGGGCCGGCCGGGCTTCGTCGAGATCGGCGGCCTGGCCTGGAGCGGCGCCGGCAAGATCGCCCGCGTCGATGTCTCGGTCGATGGCGGCGATACCTGGCGTACGGCTGAGCTGCAGGAGCCGGTGCTGTCCAAGGCCTGTTCGCGGTTCCGCATCCCCTGGGAGTGGCGGGAGGGGCAGCGCAGCTTCCTGCAAAGCCGGGCGATCGACGAAACCGGGCGGGTGCAGCCCTCGATCGACGCGCTCCGCCGCATTCGCGGCGTCGAGAGCATCTACCACAAGAACGCCATCCACACCTGGCTGGTCGAACCCGATGGAACGGTGGTCAATGTTCAGATCGATGCCTGACCGCGTGCGCTGGAGCGCTGCCATAATCGTGCTGGCGGCCGGGACCGTCCTGGTTGCCGGCAGCCTGCTGCCATCGGCGGCCCAAATGCCATCCGACGCGGCGGCACGCGAGCGGCTGTACCGGCCCTACGCCGTGCCACCTGGACCCGAAGCGCCCTCAGTCTTCGCCGCGTGGCCAACCCCACGCGACCTGCCAAGCCTGCCCGCGCCGATCGCCGGGATCGGCACGCCGGCAACTCCGGTGCAGATCGCGGGGTGGGACATCGACGTGCGCGGCGACGGGCTCGGGCTGCCGCCCGGCCGTGGCACCGCCAAGGCGGGCGAGGAGATCTACGTCCAGCAATGCGCGTCCTGCCACGGCGATTTTGGTGAGGGCGCGGAACGCTATCCCGCGTTGATCGGCGGGCGCGGCAGCCTGGCGTCCGAGGGCGCGCGGCGCACGATCGGCAGCTACTGGCCCCACGCGCCAGGGGTGTTCGACTACATCCGCCGGGCAATGCCTTATGCCGCCCCGCAAACCCTCTCGAACAACGATTACTACGCGGTCACCGCCTATGTGCTTTATTTGAATGAGTTGATTGGCGAGGACGACCCCATCGACGCCGCCGCCCTTGCAGGTCTGCGGATGCCGAACCGCGACGGCTTCATCCTCGAAGCTCGGCCGGACACTCCGGATGATGCCTGCATGAGCAACTGCCGAGCGGGTCGGCCGGTATCGATCACCATCGACAGCCGACGATTCGTCCCGCCTGGATCCGGAAGTGGGTTCAGCGAGCCGCAATAATGTCGTAAGTGAATGGTGTGAAGTTCAGGCTGCGAGAAACCTTGAAAGTAAAGAGTACCCCGGCCGACCCGGCCATCGAAGCGGTGGCGTCGCCCGGGCTGGGCGAGCTCGAGCGTCTGTCCGAGGCGGCGGCTGCCCTGCTGCGGTCGCTCGCCAACCCCATCCGGCTGCGCATCCTGTGCCTGCTGGTGGAGGGCGAGCTTACGGTCGGCGTGATCGCGTCCCGGCTGTTGTTGCGAGAGGCGCTGATCAGCCAGCATTTGATGCGATTGCGTCTGGAGGGCATCCTGCGGTTCCGACGACAAGGCACGTCGGTCTTCTATTGCATCGCCAGCGAACCCGCCGCCGCGGTGCTGCAGACGCTATATGTGTATTTCTGTGGTCCGGCGAGCGGAGGTGGTGTCCCCGAAACGGCCGACATCGACCCCGCCTGAGGGCATCGCTTTCACGTCGGTCGCAGCGTGCTGGCCATTCAGATCTTGATGTAGCTGAAACCCTGCCGCTGCAGGCGGGCAAGCTGGACGACGCCGCTGGGCACCAGATCAGTCTCCGTCGCGTCGTACAATTCGTCCAGGCGGATGTTGTTGGACCGCAACGTGATCCGGCATATCTCGAAACGCACGCCGGCGAGCTTCAGATTGTCCACCGACGCGGCCACCTGCGTATCGGCCTTGGCAGCGATGCGCAGCAGCCCCAAGCCGGCACCATGCATGACCAGGCGCAGGTCGAACTCGGCGCTTGCCAATGTTTCAATGTGGTTTCGCAGGTTCACCAGCAACTGCCGATAATAGGCGAAGTTCTCGCCGCCAGGCTGGTTGAGGTGATAAACGACCTGCTCTTTTTCACCCGCAGGCTGTGCCAGGGCCGAGACCGTCGCTGCCGCCACGGCCAGTGATCCAAGCCCGATCCGGCGTGATATCCGGTCCACCATGTCGATGGCCTCCCTCGCCATGGTTTCGAGGCGCGGCGCACACCACGCCGGCTGCATCCGGGCGCCACCACATAGCGTGGAGGCTCACCGGAGGTTGATGGTGCTCTGCGGCACATCGCGAAGTCAAGCGCGTTTTCGCCTTTGCGACAGCGCGCACGGCCGTCCCCTTTTGACCGGCGGTTCAGCGATACCCTTGAAAATACATTCTCTTTTTATATATCGTCATCCATGAATATGATCGCGATGCGCGAGCGGGCTGGTGAGGCGGGGCGGTTCCTGAAATCCCTCGGCAATGCCCATCGGTTGTTGATCCTGTGCTCGTTGGCCGAAGGCGAGAAGTCGGTCGGAGGGCTGGAGCGGCTGCTTGAGATGCGTCAGCCGCACCTCTCGCAGCACCTGACACGGCTGCGCGCCGAGGGCCTGGTGAAGACCCGCCGCGAGGCGCGCACGGTATACTACAGCCTGGGCAGCGAGCCGGCGGAGCGGATGATCGGCCTGCTCAACGAGCTGTTCTGCGCCAAGGATGTCCCGGAACGCGACCAAGCCGTGCCGGCAAATGACAAGGCGGGGGACGGTTGAAGCGCCAAGCGATCATCGCCCCCCACTCCAGCCGCCCCGACGGCGGATCACGCATGCATGGAGGTGAACATGGCTGAGCAGCACCCAGCGGTGACCGGCTTCTATCACGAGGAGACCAACAGCATCGCCTACGTGGTCGCGGACCCCGCGACTCAGCGCTGCGCGCTGATCGATCCAGTCCTCGACTTCGACCACGCCTGCCGTGGTACCCACACTCAGTTCGCAGACCGAATGGCCACGTTTGTGCGGGACCAGGGGCTGACGGTGGAGTGGATTCTAGACACCCACCCGCATGCCGACCACCTCTCTGCCGCCCCCTACCTCAAGGAGGTCTTCGGTGCGCCGACGGCCATCGGCGAGCATGTCGTCGCCGTCCAGAAAATCTGGAAGGAGATCTACCACCTTCCCGACTTCCCGGCCGATGGTTCGCAATGGGACCGCCTGTTCAAGGACGGCGACCGCTTCCGCATCGGCGAGCTGGAGGCGGAGGTCATGTTCTCCCCCGGCCATACCGCGGCCTCGATCACCTATGTCGTCGGCGACGCCGCCTTCATCCACGACACGCTGTTCATGCCGGATGGCGGCACGGCGCGGGCGGACTTCCCCGGAGGCGACGCCCATGCGCTCTACCGCAGCATCCGCCGCATCCTGTCGCTGCCGCCCGCAACCCGCCTGTTCACCGGCCACGACTACCAGCCTGGCGGGCGGGCGCCGCAGTGGGAATCGACGGTCGCGAAACAGCGCCAGCACAACACCCACATGCATGATTGCGTGACTGAGGACGAGTTCGTGCGGCAGCGCCAGGAACGCGACCGGACGCTGCCGTTCCCCGCAATGCTGCTGGATGCGTTGCAGATCAACATCCGTGGCGGACGGCTGCCCGAGCCCGAGGCGAACGGCATTTCCTACCTTAAGATCCCCCTCAACCGGTTCCAGGAAACCGGCTGTGCGGCTACCCGCAACCCAAAAAGCTGAACTGCATCGCATGGAAAATTTCACACCCTTGTCCGCCCTGGCCGGCGGCATCCTGATCGGCCTTTCGACGGTGCTTCTGCTGCTGGCGAATGGCCGCATTGCCGGGATCAGCGGCATCGTGAGTGGACTGCTCGCGCCGACGGTCCGCGGTACCGGTTGGCGCCTCGCCTTCCTCTTGGGCCTGGCCGGCGCCCCGCTGGTCTACGCCGCCCTGTTCGGCGCGGTCGCGCCCATTGCGATTGCCCCGTCGACCTGGCTGCTCATCACGGGCGGCCTGCTGGTCGGTTTCGGCACGCGGCTCGGAGGCGGCTGCACGAGCGGGCACGGCGTTGCCGGCATCGCGCGCCTGTCGCCATGCTCAATCGTCGCGACTTGCGTCTTTGTCACCACCGCCATGGCCACCGTGTTCGTCACCCGCCACGTGATCGGCGGCTGAGATGGCCCGGCTCATCGCAGCACTCGCCGCCGGATTGCTCTTCGGTTTCGGCCTGACCCTCTCGCGGATGATCGATCCGGCCAAGGTGCTGGGCTTCCTCGACATCGCCGGGAATTGGGACCCCAGCCTGGCGCTGGTCCTCGCCGGTGCGACGGGGACGGCCGCCCTCGGCTTCCGGCTGGTCCTTGGCCGCCGCAGCGCGCCACTGTTCGCGGAGAGTTTCAACCTGCCGACCGCCCGCGAGGTCGACCGGCGCCTGGTAGTCGGCGCGGTAGTTTTTGGCGTGGGCTGGGGGCTGGTCGGCCTCTGTCCTGGGCCTGCGATCGCCGATCTCACGCTCGCCTTCCGGCCGGTGGCAATCTTCGTAATCGCCATGTTTGCGGGGATGGCGCTGTTCAAGCTGATGGACCGTGCGCTGGGTAACGGTGTGGTGGCATCGTCTACACCCGGCACGGGACACCAGGGCGGCAACAGGCCGAACCCCTGATGGATCTCTCGGTCCTGCAAGCCGTCCTTGCCGTGTTGTCCGGCGGGGCCGTCGGCTTCGCGCTCGGCCTGATCGGTGGCGGCGGCTCGATCCTTGCGGTGCCGCTGCTGCTCTACGTCGTGGGCCTGCCGAGCCCGCATCTGGCAATCGGCACCAGCGCCCTGGCGGTCGCGGCCAACGCCTTCATCAACCTGGTGCAGCACGCCCGAAGCGGCACGGTGAAGTGGCCCTGCGCGTCAGTCTTCGCCGTCGCGGGCGTTCTTGGCGCCTTGGTGGGATCGACGCTGGGCAAGGCCATCGACGGCGAACGGCTGCTATTCCTGTTCGCCCTGGTCATGATCGCGGTCGGCGTGGCCATGCTGCTGCGGCGCGGCGACGAGGGCGATCCCCAGGTGCGCATCACTCCGGCGATCGGGCTGCGGCTGGTGGGGATCGGCCTGCTGGCCGGCCTGGTCTCCGGCTTCTTCGGCATTGGCGGCGGTTTCCTGGTCGTGCCCGGCATCATGCTCGGCAGCGGCATGGCGATCCTCAACGCCGTGGGCTCCTCGCTGCTGTCGGTCGGCGCCTTCGGTGCCGCCACCGCCGCGAACTATGCGGTCTCGGGCCTGGTCGACTGGCCGGTCGCCGGCCTGTTCATCGCCGGTGGCGCCGTCGGCGGGGCGTTCGGCATGCGGCTGGCGGTGGGCATGGCAGACCGCAAGGGCGTGCTCACCCGCGTCTTCGCGGGCGTCATCTTCGTGGTGGCCGCCTACATGCTCGTGCAAACCCTTGGCATCTTCGGGCGAGAGTGAGGCGTTATCCCGTTCTCAAATGGAGTCCCGTCGATGCGACGCAGATCCGCGCTGACCCTTTCCCTGGCGACCCTCGCCACCGCCGGCCTGGGCGGCCGTATCGCCTCGGCCGCCGATCCGATCCGCGCCTATGGTCCTGGCGGGCCGGCGCCCGCCATGCGAGCCGCGGCCCAGGCATTCCAGCAGCCGAGCGGCCTCGCGGCCGAGATCATCGCAGGTCCGACGCCGCAATGGGCGGAGCGCGCCAAGGCCGACGCCGACATCATCTTCTCCGGCGCCGAGTACATGATGAGCGAGTTCGTGGCGCAATTCCGCGAGCAGGTGGATGCGCGGACCGTCACCACGCTTTACCTTCGTCCCTCTGCCCTGCTGGTGCGCAAGGGCAATCCACGGGGCTACGCTGGCCTCCGCGACTTCCTCGCCCGACCGCCCGGGCAGTCGCGGTTGATCGCGACCCAGGGCGCCGGCCAGGTGGCGATGTGGGAAGACATCGCGGGGCGTACCGGCGATGTTGCGATGGTGCGTGCCATGCGGGAACGCATCGCGCTCCTCGCCCCGAACAGCGCCGCCGCCCTGCAGGAATGGCGCGCGAAGCCCGACGCCTATGACGCCTGGCTGATCTGGAACAGCTGGCAGATTGCCAACCCACAGGATGCTGATCTCGTCGAAGTCGAAGAACCCTACCGCATCTGGCGCTCCATGGGGACGGTGCTGACCGGACGTGGCGCAGCACGGGAAGAGGTGCGGCGTTTTGCCAGCTTCCTCGCCGGGCCAGAGGGCGCCGCGATCTTCAGGCGCTCTGGCTGGTCTGGATAGGATCAGCGGCCATCCTGCGACCACAAACCACCGCTCAGGTGCGAGCGGCGCCAGGCGATTTGCTCGGCGGAATCAAGCCGATAAAGATGCCGGCCTGCCCTTCGACGCAAGAGAAGGTTGGATTCCAGTTCCCACCGCTGCAGCGGCGGTGGGGATTCGAACCATAACCCTTTTAAGTCTCGCTCACCGCACTTTTGCCTGGCTAGACGCTTTTCCGAGCGCGTTGAATCGAATGTGATCCTGCGACGCGGATCGGTTGTGATTCAACCTGCTGGCTGGGAGGAGGCCAGCAGGAATGGCGAGACCTCTGGCTCTGGA
>JBKJNV010000235.1:0-7221 GCA_046593435.1 Roseomonas sp. | reverse complement strand
GGCAAGCGCGCCGGCGCGGTGAAGGGCTTCCTCGCCAACACCGAACGCGCCGCGGGCGGGCTGCCCTTGCGCCGGATGCCCAACTGGCTGCGCCCGATCATCAGCTTCCTGATGCCGAGGATCGGGCCGCGGGGGCTGGAATTCGCCCGCGCGCGGGTGGAGATGAAGGCCGTCGAGACCATCCTTCACCTCCGCCGCGCGCATCCGCGCCGGCTGAAATCCATGGTTCCCGCGCATGTCTGGAAGCTGGTCGCGCCCTATGGCATCACGCCGAGCGAGACGGAGCGAAAATCATGAGCATCACCGGCCTGCCCCCCTACGACCCGCAGAACATCTTTGCCCGCATCCTGCGCGGCGAAATACCCTGCAAGCGCGTGCATGAGACGCCGCACGCGCTGGCCTTCCACGACATCAATCCGCAGGCACCCGTGCACGTGCTGGTGATTCCGAAGGGCGCTTATTGCTCGGTGGCCGATTTCGGAGCGACTGCGTCCGCCGAGGAGATCACGGATTTCTGGCGCGCGGTCTCCGCCACGGCCCAGCTGCTGGGCCTGGAGGGCGCCGGGTACCGCATCCTCGGCAATACCGGCGTCGATGCCGGCCAGGAAGTACCGCATTTTCACATCCATATTTTCGGCGGGCGACCGCTCGGGCGGATGGTCTCGCCCTGAGAGCGCGCCCCGGCGGCGAACGCCCTGCCCGCGCGAAAGGGTGCTCACGCCGCCGTTATGCTTGCGTCGCGGCGGCCCTGCCGCGAAACTCGCCCCATGTCCGAGACCCAGACCGCCGAAGCCCGCGCCGCGCTCGACGCCGTCGGGCAATTGCCCGATGACGAGATCGACCTCGCCGCCACCGCCTTGCAGTTCGCGCGCATCGATGCGCCGCACTGCGACTGGCGTGCGGCGACCATGGACCTGTCCCTGCTCGCGCGCGCGGCGGTCGAGGCGGCGACGGCCGCGCCCGCCGCCGATGCCGGGGACCTGGCTGCCCGCCGCGCCGTCCTCGCCGGCGTGCTGCATGGCGAGGCTGGATTCGCCGGCGACGACCGGACCTATGAGGACCCCGCCAACGCCAACCTGCTGCAGGTGCTGGAACGCCGGCGCGGCCTGCCCGTGGCCCTGGGCATCCTGTGGCTGCATGCGGCCGAGGCGACCGGCTGGCCCGCGCATGGCCTGGATTTCCCCGGTCACTTCCTGCTCGCGCTCGAAGGTGGCCGCGGACAGCTCGTGGTGGATGTCTTCGCCGGCGGCACCGCGCTCGCCGCCCCGGAGCTGCGCGCCCTGATCAAGCGTGCGGAGGGCGACAAGGCCGAGCTGCGGCCGGGCGTGCTGGCGCCGATGGGCCGGCGCGCCGTGCTGCTGCGCCTGCAGAACAACATCAAGCTGCGCCGCCTGCGCGCCGGCGACCTGGCCGGCGCGCTCACCTGCGCCGAGGACATGCTGCGAATCGCCCCGGACGAGGCGGCGCTGTGGCGTGAGGCGGGGCTGATGAACCAGCGGCTGGAACGCATCGGCGCCGCGCTCTCGGCCTTCGAGCGCTATCTGACGATCCAGCCCGAGGGCGCCGCCGCCGCGCGCATACGCGACATCATGAGCGACCTGCGCCAGCGCCTGAACTGACGCGCCCAGCTTGCCACGGAGGGCTCAGCCCAGCGGCGGGCCGAAGGCGTTCGCCCAGTCGCTGCCCGGCGCGAGTGTGGCGTGCAGATCGGCCAGGAGGTCCCGGTTCTCGATGCCCTGGAACAGTCGCGCATAGGCGTCGAAGGCGGGGTCCTGCGGCACCGGGTTCGGCACAATGCCGTTGACCGGCGCCGACAGCGCTGCGGGCTCCGCGATGATGATCAGGGCCGGTGCCGGCGCCGCGACCGCCACGAGCGGGGCTGCGATTGCGGGCTCCGGGAAGAAGACCTCCGCAGCGGCCGGGATCGCGGCGGGCGCGGCATCAGGCGCGAGGTCAGGCGTGGGTTCCGGCGCGGGCTCCGGCTCGGCGGGGAGCGCGCTCGGCACCTCCGCGAGGGTGACCAGCAGATGCGACCAGACGAAGCTCTGCGGCATGCCGGGCGCGGTCGCGGTCGGGTCCGCGGGGGCCAGCGGATTGGCGGCGGAGGAGGAAGCGAAGAGGAAGGGGTTGTTCGCGTTCAGCACGGGGTTGTCTCCAGGCCGTCTCGTTCATCTCTTCGCAACCAATGGCGGCGAGTGTCCCAAGAATAAAGATAAATCGTTGTTTTCTTTACTATAAACAACCGCGGGTTGTTGGCGTCCGGCGGCCGTAAACCGCAGCGGCGCCAGAAGTTTATGGCTGGTCGCCGGGCCTGCGGAATGGCACAGCCCAGCCCACAGCCGAGAGGGGCAAACTCATGGCCAGAAGCCTGCGCGTCGCGGTCCAGATGGACCCCATCCTGAGCGTCAACCCGAATGCCGACAGCACCTTCGCGCTCATGCTCGAAGCGCAGGCCCGGGGCCATGTCATGTGGCACTACCACCCGCGGGACCTGGCCTTCCAGGCAGGCGCGCTCACCGTGCGCGCGCAGGCGGGCACGGTGCAGCGCGGCGGGGATGCGCATGCGACGCTGGGGCCTGATGAGGTGATCGACCTCGCCACCATGGACGTGGTGCTGATGCGCCAGGACCCGCCCTTCGACATGGCCTACATCACCTCGACGCACCTGCTCGAGCACATCCACCCCAAGACGCTGGTCGTGAACGACCCCGCCGCCGTGCGCAACGCGCCCGAGAAGCTGTTCGTGCTGAAATACCCGGAACTGATGCCCCCTACCCTGGTGACGGGCGACCGGGCGCGCATTGCGGCGTTTCGGGCAGAACATGGCGACATCATCCTCAAGCCGCTTTTCGGCAATGGCGGCGCAGGGGTTTTCCATCTGCGGCCTGAGGACTCTAACCTGAACTCCCTGATTGAATTGTTTACGGAGCGCTCGCGCGAGCCGTTAATGATCCAGCGCTACCTCCCCGAAGTACGCCTGGGCGACAAGCGCATCATCCTGGTGGACGGCGTCGCCATGGGGGCCATCAACCGGGTGCCGGCGGCGGGTGAGGCGCGATCCAACATGCATGTCGGCGGCACGCCGATGCCCACCACGCTGACCGCGCGCGAGCATGAGATCTGCGCGGCCATCGGACCCGAACTGCGCGCACGGGGCATGATCTTCGTGGGCATCGACGTCATCGGCGACTGGCTCACCGAGATCAACGTCACCAGCCCAACGGGGCTGCAGGAACTGGCGCGCTTCGACGGCGTGCACCTGGAGCGCGCGATCTGGGACGCGATCGAAAAACGAACCTGATCGAGCCCTCAAGCGGCGGGCGCAGGCTCCGCCTGCTTGCCTTCCGCCGGACTGCCGGCGTTTGCCCATTCGGGCTCGCGGCCCGAGGTGCGGGCCGGGGTCACCTGCCCTCACGGACCATGCGCGCAACCCCGGGGGATCATTCCGCCCTGACGCGCACCTCGGCCCGCGCCGCCTGCCCCAGGGCGTCCAGCACGGTGATGCGGAAGAAGCCTGGCCCCGGCGGCTGCCAGCTCGCCTCGCGTCGGGCGCGCTCGTGCACGATAGGCTGGCCATCGACCAAAAAAGTCAGCGGCCGCTGCCCTCCCATGGCGCGAAGTGTCACCGGCCCCGCCGCGTCGGAAAGCTGCGCCTCGGGCGGGGGGAACAGCAGGCGCAAACGGTCGGCCCCTGCCTCGGTTGAGGCGGGCCGCACCCGCAGCCCCGTGAGCGGCGCCGGCGGCAGCAGCCCCATCACCCGTGCCAGTACGGGGGTGGCGAGCGATCGGCCCGTCGCCCCGGGAATCGGCGTGCCATCCGGCCGACCGATCCAGACGCCGACCACATGCGCGCGGTCGAAGCCGAATGCCCAGGCATCGCGCCCGCCCCAGCTTGTTCCGGTTTTCCAGGCGATCCCGGTCGGCCCGCCGCCCGGCAGGCCCTGGGTCAGGATGCCGGCAACCTGCCGCGCCGCCGCCGCGTCCAGCACCCGCACCGGTGTCTGCGCTTCACCGGGGCTAAGGCGCAGCGGCGAGGCCACCCCCTCGCCCGCCAAGGTGGCGTAGAGCGTCATCATCTCGCGCAGCGTCGTCCCTGCCCCGCCGAGCGCGATCGGCAGCGAGGGCGCTGCCCCCGGCGGCAGCCGCGGTGCCGCGCCGGCCGCCTTCAGCGCCAAGGCAAAGCGCAGCGGCCCGACACGGTCCAGCAACGCGACCGCCGGCAGGTTCAGCGACTGCCGCAACGCATCGGCCGCGGTGATCTGGCCCGCGAAGCCGCGATCGAAATTTTCCGGCGCATAGGCGGCGAACCGGAAGGGCAGGTCGGCCAGCACCGTCTCCGGCCGCGCGAACCCGGCCTCGAAGGCCATCGCGTAAAGAAACGGCTTCAGCGCCGAACCCGGCGAGCGTATTGCCCGCGTCAGGTCCAGGCTGCCGGCGCGTTGCTCATCGCCGAAGGTGCCGCCGACCAGCACACGGAATTCCCGTGCCGCGTGGTCGGCCACGGCGATGGCGATGGCGGTGCGGTCCGGCAGCGTTTCCAGCGCATGCGCCGCCATGGCCTCGACCGCGCGTTGCAGGGACAGGTCGAGCGTGGTGGCGATGCGTGTCCCGCCCGCGCTCGCCACCTCCCGCGCTGCATGCGGCGCGTGGCGCGGCATCGGGCGCCGGTGTGTGGGCATGGCCGCTGCCTGTGCCTGGGCGCGGTCCGCGCTCGTCAGCGCGGTCGCTGTTGCGGTCCGGTGCGCAAGCACGCCATCCCGCGCAGTGCGCGCCGCTTCGGGGTGCCGATCCGGTCGCAGGGCACCCGGCCGCCGCGCGATCGCGATGAGCAGCGCCGCCTCGGCCGGGTCCAGCCGCGCCGGCGGTCGGCCGAACCAGGCGAGCGAGCCGGCCCGCAGCCCTTCTAGATTGCCGCCCTGCGGCGCCAGGGTCAGCCAGATGCCCAGGATCTCGTCCTTGGAAAGCCGCGCCTCCAGCTGCACCGCCCGTGCGATCTCGATGAGCTTGGAGCGCAGGGTGCGCGGCCGCGGCTCCAGCAGCCGCGCCGCCTGCATCGTGAGCGTCGACCCGCCCGACACCACCCGCCCCGCGCGCACCCACTGCCAGGCGGCGCGGGCCAGCGCGAGCGGGTCCACGCCGGGGTGGTAACGAAAGCGCTGGTCCTCCGCCGCGATCAGCAGTGCCAGGAGGTCGGGCGAGACATCGCGCGTGGTGGTTGTGAAGCGCCAGGTGCCACCTGCGGCCGGCAGGACGGAGAGGGTGCGCCCTTCGCGGTCGAGGATTTCCTGGCCGGGGCTGAGGCGGGAGAGGTCCGGGGGGAAGGCGCGGTCAAAACCCGCGATGACCAGGACGAGAATAAGCATGGGGGAAAGGAATTTCCCCCAAACCCCCATTCTTTTGTTTTTGAATTTTTGGTGCCGGTTGCGCAACCAGTACCAAAAGGCAAAAATAAAAGAATGGGGTCCGGGGAAATTCTTTTCCCCGGCCTGCTTCATTGTGCCGTCTGTACGGTAATTCGATTGGTATTCTGCCGCGCGAAAAACGCCGGACGCCCGGTATCAATCACCTCGGCCCCAGGCAATTCAAACACGCCCGGCGTCGTTGCACGGATACGGAACGCCACCCGCAGCAGCGGCTGCTGCGGCGAGACCACCGCGATGGCCGCAAAGCGATCATCCAGCGCCGGCTGCGTCTCCGTCGGGCTCAGCGCCTCCAACCAGGGCAGGCCCGGCACCGCGCCCGGGCCAAGCCGCGCGGTGATCTCCCACCCCGCCGGCAGCCCTTGCTGCAGCAGCACGCGGTGCTCCTCCTGCGAATCCGCGCGCGCTTCCAGCACCACGATGAAGCCATGGCCCTGGCGATGCTGGTCGAGGTTCACGTTGGACCCATCCAGGTTCACGAAGCGCCGCAGGATGCGCAGCCCGGAACGCCCGGCCGGGTAGGGCTGCACCGGAATACCGGTGACCGAGACGGTCTGCGTCAGCGGCGCATCGGCAAGGTTGCGCACGGCCGCGGGGCCGGCCAGCGCGGCGCGGATGATCGGCCGCTCCGGCAGCGCCGCGCCGTCGAGCGTCGCGCGCACCGGCCGGTTGCCGCCCGATAGGATGCCCGCCGCAGCGACCGCCCAGCCCTGCTCCTGCGCATTGGTCGTGAGCGGCGAGAGGGCGACCGGCAGCCGCCCGATCAGCGCCGGCAGCCGGTCTTCCATCAGGCCGCTTTCCTTGAGGAGTGCAGCGACAGCCAGCGCATCCCTCACCTGGGTGCCCTGGTCATGGCGCCACCAGCGCCGCTCGGGCGCGGCGAGTGCCGCCGCGAAGGCCGCCTCGGCACGCGGCTGGTCGCCGGCACGCGCGAAGGCGGCGCCAAGCTGCGCGCGGGCGAGAGGCGTGGGCAGGTCGTTGATGCTCTCCAGCAGGCGCCGCGCCGCGCCCAGCCGGTGCCGCCCCGCCATGGCCAGCACATGCACGCGGTAGGCCTGGTCGGCACGGTTTGTGGCGCCGTCCTCCGTTGTGTCGTCCAGCAGATCCTCGATGTGCTTGAGGGCATTCTCAATGGCCTGTTCGGGAATGCCGACGCCGCCCGCCCGCGCGCGCAGCAGCGTCTCTACGGCATAGAGGGTAAGCCAAGTCTGCGGCTCGCCCTGGGCCGAATAGACCCCGAACGCGCCGTCGAAGCGCTGCCGGTCCAGCAGCGCCTCCACTGCGCGTTGCAGCGCGCCGGCGCGGTCCGGGGCATCGGGCGCGTAGGACAGCGCGAGGATCACGCTCGCGATCTGGTCCGTGCAGGGGCAGAAGCTGGCATTCAGCGCGGCCATCAGCGGCGCCGCGTCGTAGCGCGTGGCCGCCCCCAGGCTTGCCGTGGCGCGCCAGGTGCCGGGCAGGAAGCGGCTGGTATCGGGCGTCAGCGTTACGGTCTGCCCGGGCGGAATGCTCCCCGAGGCACTCTCGACCGCGAGCGGGCGCGAGGAGCGGAGAGTGATCTGCGCTTCACGCGTCACGGAGAACCCGCCCGGTCCGGTGACAGCAAGACGCAGCGTGCCCTCTCCGGCCCCGGTCGCACGCAGCACGGTCGCGGGCTGCGCCCGCGCGCCCGTGGCGAGGTTCGCGGTCAGTATCGCAGGTCCCACCAGCGCAAGCGGGCCTTCCGTCGTGAGCGTCGCCGTGATCGCGCCCGCCGGCAGGTCCAGATTATGCAGCAGCACCGGCAGCATCGCCTCATCAC
>JBKJNV010000215.1:0-3427 GCA_046593435.1 Roseomonas sp. | reverse complement strand
CGATGCGCGCATCACGGTGCCGTTCGGATTCGACCCCGCGGCGCTGCGCGACACCTGCCGGCTGGTCTGCATTCCGGCGGCGAATTTCCTCTATTCGGGCTTCGACCTCGGCGACCTGGCCAGGCGCCTGGAGGCCACGGGGCTGCCCTTGCTGGTCCTCGGCCTGGGCGCGCAGGCGTTCCGCGACATCGGCGAGGTGCAGCTGAAGCCGGGGACGGAGCGCCTGCTGCACCTGTTCCGCGAGCGCTGCCGCCGCATCATGCTGCGCGGACGCCACACCGCTGCCGTACTGGAACGTCACGGCGTGCAGAATTTCGAGATCCTCGGCTGCCCGTCCAACTTCATAAACCCCGCCCCGGCGCTGGGGGCGGGCATTGCCGCGCGCTTTGCCGCGCGGCCGCTCGCCTCCATCGCCTTCGCGCCGACCTTTTATCCGTACAATGCGGCGATCGAGCGCGAATTGCTGGACCAGATCGGCATGGGGCGCCTGGCCGAGATCGTGGCGCAGGACCCGATGGCCGCCATCGCGGTGGCGCGCGGCGATACCGACACGGATGAGACGCTGGCCTGGCTGGTCGAACGCGCGGGCTTCCTCAGCGAGGCGCCGCCGGCGATGCGCGACACCATGCGGGCGCGCATGCGTGCTTATTTCTCGGCCGAAGCCTGGCTCGAATCCTATCAGCGCGTGGATGCGGTGATCGGCACGCGCATCCATGGCGCAGCCCTTGGCTGGCAAGCAGGACGCGCAGCGCTGGTCGTGAGCTACGACCTGCGCACCGAGGAGCTGGCCGAGACGATGGGCCTGCCTTTGGCCAAGACCGTGGAGGTGAAGCACGGCATGGCGATGGGCTTGCTCGCCGAGCGCGTCATGGCCATGGCGCCGGCCTATGACGGGCGGCGGCGCGACCTCGCGGCGCGGCTGGTCGCGTTGCTTGGCGAGCATGACGTCACGCCGGGGACCGTGCTTGCCCAGCTTGCGATCGGGGCGGCGGCAGGGGCGCCGCGCGATGATGCGGAAGGGCGGGCGGTGATGCCGGCGCCGGGCGCCACGCACTGGGGCTTCCTCGAGCAGTATAACCGCCATCGCGTCGCCGGCTGGATCGCGTCCAGCGATGCCGAGCCGCCCGCGGTGACCGTGCGTCTGGATGGCCGCGACGTCGGCACTGTGCTGCCGGCCGAAAAGCGCCCCGATATTGGCGCCAATGCCTGGGCCTTCGAGCTGCGCCTGCCGCCGCAGGCGGTGACGCGGGATGTGGTCCGGGTGGAGGCGCTGTTCACCGCCTCGGGCCGCGCGCTACGGAATTCACCGGTGGTCACCTCGGTGGCCGCGGATGACGCGGAAAAAGTGCTGCGTGGCAGCCAGGGCTACCTGTTCCTGCGCAACGACTCCAACCGCGTGATCGACCAGGTGACCGGCAAGCGCGTGCTGTCCGACGCGGAGCTGGCGGCCTGGGAGGCTTTCCTGCGCGGGCTGGACGCGGCGGCGCAGGCGCGGGGCGCGCGGGTTGTCTACCTCGTCGCGCCGAATAAGGAATGTGTGCTGGCCGAATTCCTGCCCGAAGATGTGGTGGTGTCCGAGGCGCGGCCGGTGCGGCAGCTTCAGGCACTCGCGGCGCGGCTGGACCTGCGTGCCACGCGGATGATCTATCCGCTGGAGGCGCTGCGCCGCGCGGGGCCGCAATACGCCACCTATCCGAAGGGCGATTCGCACTGGAGCGATTATGGCGCGACGGTCGCGCTGGCAGCACTTTACGAGGCGCTGGGCCTGCCTGTTGCGACCGAGGCGGCGTTCCACAACGAGTTTCGCAATGCCGACCTGCTCTCCAAGCTCGGCGGCGTCTGCGTCGAGCAGCAGCCCGTGCTGGACCGCCGCCCGGCCGCGGCGGCCGTGCATGACAATGGCGTGCTGAACACCGGGCGGCGGCGCGACCTGCGCGCCGGCCATGGCGTCGAGACCGAGGCGCAGCGCCTGCTGATCCTGCATGACAGTTTTGGTGAATGGCTGATCCCCGCACTGGCCGAACGCTTCGCGCGCACCACCGCCATCTGGAATGCGAGCCTGGCGCCGGAGCTGCTGGAGGATGTGCAACCCGATGTCATCATCCTCGAACGGGCGGAGCGCTTCCTCGTCGTGCCGCCGCACTTCGGATGAAGCCGGCCTGGGCATGGCTGCTGGCCTGGGCGGCGATGGCGGCGCCGGTCCTGGCCGAGCCGCGCCTGTCCGTCGCGCCGGGCACGCCGGTGGAGGTGGTGTTCCGCTGGGCCGATCAGCGCTGCATGGATCTGCACGTCCCGGACTCGCCGACACGCGCGCTGCGGACCGGCGATGGCGGCATCGCGCTGTTCGCCGCGCATCTGGTGAACATCCCCATGCTGGGGCCGGATTTCGATCACTTGGCACCCGCCTGCGCGGCGGCCAGCCGTGGGGCCGAGATGGCCGACCCCGCCGCCTTCCAGGACCGCTTCTGGGTGCAGGCGATGGTGCCCTTCACCGCCGGTGGTCAGCGCCGGGTCCTGGGTCTCGCGAGCCATGAATACATGGGGTGGCGCCACCCTGGCCGCTGCGCTGTGCCCATCGGCGGGGATGGCGGCCGCCCGGCCGCCTTCCGGTGCTGGTATTCAGCGATCACCGCCGTCGTGGCCGCGGAGGGGGAGTGGCGCTTCGCACCGGCGGGCGTCATCGCGGCCTCGCCCGCGCCGTATGACGCGAACACCGCCGCGCGCACCGGCTTCTTCTCGGTCAGCAATGCGCTGGTCGCCGATGGCCACGCCACCGTGCTGGTCTATACCGAGGGCGTGCCCGGCCAGCCGCGTGGCAATTGCCTGCTGCGCGCTGCACTCGACCATCTTCCGGAGGGCTGGCGCGCCCTCTCCGGCGGACGGTTCGACCTGGCGCTGCCTGGCGCCTATGCCGAGGGCGCGGGCGCCGCGCGCGCCTGCGACGTGGTGGGTGATGCGGTGTTCGGCGGCGCCCCGGTGCGTGCGCTTTTGCGCGGCGCTGACGCGCAGGGGCCATGGTGGGCTGCCGTCTTCACACGCGCCGCACCGGCGGGTGTGTTCACCAGCACCTCGCGCGATTTGCACCGCTGGTCGCCAGCCGAGCGGCTTTGGGCGATGACGCCTTTTCGCGGCCAGCCGGAAGCCGGCGTCTACTTCGAGTATCCGTCGCTGCTCGACCATGCGAGCGCGTCGCCGGTCTTCGACCGTGTGGCGGACGCACCGGGCGGCGCGCGGCTGCACCTTTATCTCACCCGCCTCAATCTTGAGGATCGGCGGCGGGGGCTGGACCGGGACCTCGTGCGCATCGCGGTGACGATCGGGAGCCGCTGATGCGGACGCTGTTCATCCATCAGAGTTTTCCCGCCCAGTACCGGCCCCTGGCCGCGGCCCTGGCTGCCCGCCCCGGCGAGGAGGTGGTGGGGCTCGG
>JBKJNV010000147.1:0-4050 GCA_046593435.1 Roseomonas sp. | reverse complement strand
ACCCATTCCCCTTGCCCGCGCGCTGGCTTCTCCGCAATACGTGAGTGTTCCCCGGGCGGCTCGCGCGCCCGCGACACCCCCGTGATTCGAGGAGATCTCGCATGGCACGCCCCGCGCCCGCCCGAACGACGCAGGCCGCCCGGCGGGAGGTGGCGCTACTGCTGCAAGGCGGCGGCGCGCTGGGTGCCTACCAGGCTGGCGTGTTCGAGGCGCTGGCCGGCAGCCCCTGGCAGCCGGACTGGGTCGCGGGCATTTCCATCGGTGCCATCAACGCCGCCATCATCGCCGGCAACGCGCCCGAGGGCCGGGTCCCCGCGCTGCGCGATTTCTGGGAGAGCGTGACCGGCCAGCCCGGCCAGCTGCGGCACAAGATGGGCCTGACGCGCTTCTTCCCCGAACCCAAGGAGGCGGGTGCGTTGAGTGCGCTGCTGTTCGGCCAGCCGAATTTCTTCACCCCGCGGCCCGCCTATGCCTGGCTGTCCTCGCCGCTGCCCGAGAGCGTCTATGACACGCGCGCGCTGAAGGGCACGCTGGAACGGCTGGTCGATTTCGACCGCATCAATGACGGGCCGGTCCGCCTCAGCCTCGGCGCCGTCGAGGTGGCGACCGGCAACTTCACCTATTTCGACAATCGACCGCGCGCGGGGCAGCCGGCCACCCGCATCCGCGCCGAGCACGTGATGGCCTCCGGCGCGCTGCCGCCGGGCTTTCCCGCCATCGAAATCGAGGGAAGGCACTATTGGGATGGCGGCCTGGTGTCCAACACGCCGCTGCAATACGTGCTCGACACCGACCCGAACCACGACCGGCTGGCCTTCGAGGTGGATGTCTTCCCCGCGCGCGGCCCAGTGCCCACGACGCTGCCCGAAGCGCTGGAGCGGGAGAAGGACATCCGCTACTCCAGCCGCACGCGCGCAGGCGTGGATGGCTTCAAGCGCCTGCATGATCTGCGCGTCGCGATCGGCGAAGTTTGGGCCATGCTGCCCGAGGCGGCGCGCGCCAGCCCCGAAGCCGAGCGCTTCCGTGCATTGGCTTGTACGTCCAGCATCGATGTTGTGGAGCTGGTCTATCGCCCGAAGCACATCCAGGGGCAGAGCAAGGACTACGCCTTCGGACGCGAGACCATGCGCGAACGCTGGGCGGCGGGGCTTGCCGATGCGCGCGAAGTGCTGCGGCTTGCCCCATGGCAGGCGCCCTTTCCGGACGGGCTCGGCGTGCGCCGGTCCGACCCGCTGAACCCGAACGCGCGGCTGGAGGACGAGGCTTGACGCGACCGGCGGGCCAGCCTCTCGTTCGGCCCATGACCAAGCCCTTCACCGCCCTTTCCTTCCCCACGCCGACGCGGGAGACCCTGGCCGCGCAGCATGCCGCGATCATGGCGCTGCTGGACACCGACCGCGCTGCCGCATTGGCCGCATTCGACACGGCGCGGCGCGCGCATGACAGCTGGTCCGCGCTGGTCCATCTGCGCTTCAGCCAGGACACCACGGACGCGGCGGCAAAGGCCGCGCGCGAATATGCCGATGCGCTGGCCCCTTACGCGACCGAGTTGGAGACCGCGATCAAGCGCCGCCTGCTCGATGACCCCGACCGGGCCGGGCTGGAGGCGCTGGCGGGGCCGCATACCGTGCGCCTGTGGGCGAACGACATCACCACCTTCGACCCGGTGATCGCGGGGGATCTGGAGGAGGAGAGCCGGCTTTCCGCACGCTACACGGAACTGCTCGCCTCGGCCCGCTTCACGATCGAAGGCGAGAGCGTCAACATGGCGGGGCTCGCGCCCTATGCCGAACATCCGGTGCGCGCAACGCGGCATGAGGCGGAGCGGCTGCGCTGGGGCTTCTTCGCCGAACACCGCGAAGAACTGGACAGCATCTACGACCGCCTGGTGAAGCTGCGCCACGGCATGGCGAAGAAACTCGGCGATGCGGGCTTCACCGCGCTGGGCTATCGCCGTATGCGCCGGCTGGATTATGGCCCGGCCGAGGTCGCGCGCTACCGCGAGGAGGTGCTGACGCACGTCGTCCCGCTGGTCGATGCGATCCTCGAACGCCGCCGCGCGTCCAATGGCTGGGACAGCCTGTGCTATTGGGACGAGGCCTTCATGGACCCGGCCGGCAACCCCAAGCCGGTGGGCGACCACGACACGCTGGTCGCGGC
Source organism: Roseomonas sp. (assembly GCA_046593435.1). Classification (GTDB taxonomy): domain Bacteria; phylum Pseudomonadota; class Alphaproteobacteria; order Acetobacterales; family Acetobacteraceae; genus Plastoroseomonas. Next base: position 1,890 of record JBKJNV010000147.1, on the reverse strand, counting down.
CGCCGAGACCATGTTCGACCGCATGGACCCGCGCCTGGGCGATTTCTACCGCACGCTGCGCGATGGCGGGTTCATGGATCTGAAGAACCGCCCGACCAAGGCGGGGGGCGGCTTCTGCACCAGCTTCCCCTCCGAGGGCACGCCCTTCATTTTCGCCAATTTCAACGGCACGCATCACGATATCGGCGTGTTCACGCATGAGATGGGGCACGCCTTCCAGGCCTGGGAAAGCCGCGACCAGCCGGGCATCGACCAGCTGTGGCCGACCATGGAAGCGGCCGAGATCCATTCCATGGGCCTCGAATTCCTCACCCATCCGCAGATGGGGCTGCTGGTCGGCGACCGCGCGGCGGACCGTTTTCGCACCATGCACCTGGTCGCCTCGCTGAGCTTCCTGCCCTATGGCGTCTGCGTCGATCACTTCCAGCACGAGGTCTATGCGAAGCCCGACGCGACGCCGGCCGAGCGCCACGCGATGTGGCAGAAGCTCGAGCAGCTCTATATGCCCTGGACCTATTACGGCGACCTCAAGCACCCCACGATGGGCGGGCGCTGGCAGGCCAAGGCCCATATCTACAATGGGCCATTCTACTACATCGACTACACGCTCGCTCTGTGCTGCGCGATGCAGTTCTGGGTGCGGTCGCGGCACGACCCCAAGGCCGCGCTCGACGCCTATGTGGCGCTGTGTGCGCGCGGCGGGTCGATGCCCTTTTCCGGGCTGGTGGAGAGCGCGGGGCTGATCTCGCCCTTCAAGCCCGGCGCGCTGGCCGATGTTGTGCGCGAAGCCCAGGCCTTTCTCGACACCTGATGCCGGGCCAAGCTGCGGCAAAACTGGAGACGATCATCATGGCCCATGCAGGCCTTCGCTTTGGCATATTCCTCGCGCCCTTCCACCGCGTGGGCGACAACCCGACGCTGGCCTTTGAGCGTGACCTGGAACTGGTCGCGCATCTGGACAAGTTCGGTTTCGACGAGGCCTGGATTGGCGAGCATCACTCGGCGGGGTGGGAGACGATTGCCGCGCCCGACATCTTCATCGCCGCGGCCGCCGAGCGCACGCGCCACATCATGCTGGGCACCGGTGTGACGTCGCTGCCCTACCACCACCCCTTCCTGGTCGCGCAGCGCATGGTCCAGCTCGACCACATGACGCGGGGGCGGGTGATGCTGGGCTGCGGGCCGGGCGCGCTGGTCTCTGATGCGTGGATGATGGGGATCGACGCGGGCGACCAGCGGCGGCGGATGGATGAAAGCCTGGGTGCGATCATGCGCCTGCTGGCCGGCGAGGTGGTCACGCTCAAGACCGATTGGTTCGAGCTGCGCGAGGCGCGGCTGCATCTGGCCCCCTACACCCACCCGCGCTTCCCCGTCGCGGTCGCGAGCAGCACCACGCCCACCGGCGCGCTCGCCGCCGCCAAGCATGGGGTTGGGCTGATCTCGCTGGGTGCGGGCCTGCCTGGCGGGCCGCAGAAGCTCGCCGAGCAATGGCGGATGGCCGAGCGCCATGCCGAGGAGCATGGCCATCGCATGAACCGCTCCGAGTGGCGCCTGGTGGTGAACCTGCATGTGGCGGAGACCGACGAGGCCGCGATGGCGGAGGTGCGCCATGGGGAGCGGCTGGAGACGCTGGACTATTTCTCCGAAGTGCTGGGGCGGCCGCCGATGCGTTCCGAAAATCCGCTTGGCGAGGGGCTTGCGGCCGGCACCACGCTGGTCGGCAGCCCGGAGACGGTGGCCAAGGGGATCGAGAAGCTGGTCGCCTTCAGCGAAGGCGGTGCGGGGGCGGTACTGTTCCGCAGCCATGAATGGGCCAATCGCGAGCAGACGCTGCGCAGCTATGAGCTGTTCGCGCGGTGGGTGATGCCGCGCTTCCAGGGCTCGGTGGCG
>JBKJNV010000145.1:0-4968 GCA_046593435.1 Roseomonas sp. | reverse complement strand
CGCGTTGGCCGAAGTGGGGCTGCTGCTGCACGGCACCACCATCGCGACCAATGCCGTGCTGGAACGCAAGCTCGCCCGCGCCGCGCTGATCACGACGGCGGGGTTCGAGGATGTGCTGGAGATCAACCGCCATGTCCGGCGGGATATCTACGGCCTCGCACCCGACCCCAACCCGGTGCTGGTGCCGCGCGACGCGCGCTTCGGTGTGGTGGAGCGGATGCGCGCGGATGGTTCTGTCGAGACGGTGCTGGATGCCGCGAGTGTCGCCGATTGCCTCACGCGGATCGCGGCCATCGGGGCGGAGAGTGTGGCCGTCACGCTGATCAACAGTTTTGCGAACGCCGCGCATGAGCGGGCGGTGGGTGCGATGATCGCGCAGGCGCGGCCGGATTTGCCGGTCTCGCTTTCGTGCGACATCAGCCCCGAGATCCGCGAGTATGAGCGCAGCTCGACCACGGTGCTGAACGCGGTGCTGGTGCCTGTGGTGAAGGCCTATCTGGACCGGCTGGAGAAGCGGCTGGGCGAGGGCGGCTTCGCTCCATTGGTCTTCCTGGTGCAGTCCAATGGCGGCGTGTGCTCGCTGCGCCTGGCCGCCGAGCAGCCGGCGCGGTTGCTGCTGTCCGGCCCTTCGGGCGGCGCGCTCGCGGCGGGACGGCTCGCGCACCTACTGGCGCGGCCGAACCTGGTGGCGGTGGATATGGGCGGCACCAGTTTCGATGTTTCGGTGGTGCAGGGCGGGCGGGTTTCGGTCATCACGCAGGGCGAAATCGACCGGCTGCCGGTGCGGTTGCCGATGGTGGAGATGCGCACCATCGGTGCCGGCGGTGGGTCCATCGCCGCGGTCGATGGCGGGGGTAGGCTGAGCGTGGGTCCGCGGAGTGCGGGGGCGAAGCCGGGGCCGGTGGCTTATGGGCGCGGTGGGGTGGAGCCGACCGTCACCGATGCGAACCTCGTGCTCGGGCGGCTGGACCCGGATTTCTTTCTCGGCGGGATGATGACGCTGGACATGCCGGCGACGCGTGCAGCCATGACGGCGCGCGTGGGCACCCTGCTGGGGTTGAGCGCAGAGGCGGCCGCGGAGGGCATCCTCACCGTCACCAATGCGGGCCTCGGGGCCGCGATCCGGCTGTCGCTGTTCGAGAAGGGGCTCGACCCGCGCGATTTCTGCCTGCTCTCCTTCGGCGGCGCCGGCGGGCTGCACGCGACCGATGTGGCGGCCGAGATCGGCATGCGCGAGGTGGCGTTTCCGCGCGACCCCGGCACGCTGTCCGCCTATGGCATTCTGTTCTCCGACCTGGTGCAGGATTTCTCGCGCAGCGTCATGCTGCGTGCGGAAGTGGCGGCGCTGCCGAAGCTCACCGAGGCGATCGCCGCGCTGCGCGGCCTCGCGGATGGGCGGCTCGCGGCCGATGGCGTCGCACCGGATGCGCGCCGCGTCGAGATTGCGGCCGACATGCGTTACCACGGGCAGGCGTTCGAACTGCTCATCCCCTGGGGGGAGGTCTCGGTGCCGGATGCGGGATCGCTCGCCGCGCTGGAGGCGGCGTTCCATGCGACGCACAAGCAGCGCTTCAGCTACGCCAATCCCGGCGATCTGGTGGAGATCGTGACGCTGCGCGCCATCGCGACTGGCGCGCTGCCCAAGCCCGAGGTGGGCGAACCCGTGCCTGCCGCGCGCCCCTCCGTAAAAGGCCGCCGCCGTGTTTTCGCGAACGGCGCCTGGGCCGAGGTGGAGGTCTGGGACCGTGAGGCCATCAAGCCTTCCGACGCCATCACCGGACCCGCGCTGATCGAGGAAGCCTTCGCCACCCACTGGATCGCGCAAGGGTGGCGCGCGGCCCTCGGCCCCGCGGGCGCGATCATCGCCGGGAGGATCACGCCATGACAACCCTGGGACCGATCGAGATCGAGGTCATCCGCAACGCGCTGACCGCGGCGGCGGCCGAGATGGACGTCACCATCTGGCGCACCAGCCGCAGCACCATCGTGCGCGAATTGCTCGACTACTCGACCGCCGTGTTCGATGCGGAGGGCAACAATGTCGCGCAATCCGCGCGCATCCCGCAGCACCTGAACTCGATGGGTGCGGCGCTGCGCACTTTGCTCGACCGCTTCGTCGATGCGTCGGATTGGGGCGAGGATGACGTGGTCGCGACCAACGACCCCTATTGTGGCGCGCAGCATCTCAACGACGTGCTGGTGTTCAAGCCGGTCTTCGTCGAGGGCGTGCGCGTCGCCTATGTCGGGGCGCTGTGCCACCACATCGACATGGGGGGGATGGCGCCGGGCAGCTATGCCGCGACCGCGACGGAGGTGTTCCAGGAAGGCCTGCGCATCCCGCCGCTGAAGCTGATCGACAAGGGTGTGCTCAACCAGGCGGTCTGGGCGATGATCGGGCAGAATGTGCGCAAGCCCGCGCTGATGCTGGGCGACCTGCAGAGCCAGCTCGCGAGCCTGGATGTGGGGGCGGCGTCGATCCGCCGCCTTGCCGCGCGGTACGGGTCCGCGGGTATCCTGGAGGCCTGCGCGCGCATCCTCGATATGAGTGAGGCGGCGATGCGCGCGGCGATCCGCGCCATGCCCGATGGACGCTACGAATTCGAGGATTGCCTCGATGAGGATGGCGTGAGCGGGCAGGTGGTTCGCCTGCATGCGGTGATGACCATTGCCGGTGATGAGATCAGCGTGGACCTCACCGGCTGTGCCGACCAGCAGCGCGGGCCGATCAACTGCACGCCGGCAATGTCGAACTGTGCGGTGTATTACTCGATCATCGCGGCGACCGATGGCGCGATGCCGGCCAATGCCGGCTGCTACCGGCCGATCCGCATCCTCCACCGTGAGGGGAGTGTGACGCATTGCCTCGCACCCGCTTCGGTCGCGCATCGTGTCGCGGTGTCGCACCGGCTGGCCAATGTGATGTTTGGCTGCCTGCACCAGGCCGTGCCTGACCGCATGCCGGCCGCCTATTATGGCGGGTCCTATGTCGCGACCTTCCAGACCATCGCGGCCGACAACAGGCGCGAGGTGCTGGTCGAGATCGAGATCGGCGGGACAGGTGCGGCACCCGCGAAGGATGGCGTGAACGCCTGGTCCTTCGGGATGCACAACAACGCCAATATTCCGGTCGAGATGATCGAAAGCTCCATGCCGCTGTCGATCACGCGCTATGGGCTGATCCCCGGTTCGGGTGGCGATGGGCAGTATCGCGGCGGGCTGGGGCTGTTCCGCGAGTGGCGCGTGGAATCACCCTCCGCGGTGTTCACGGCCAACATGGACCGCTTCAGATTTCCGCCCTACGGGTTGGCGGGCGGTGCTCCGGGCAGCCTCGGGCGGCTGCTGCGCATCCGTGATGGCGTGGAGACGATGATCGCGCCGAAATCCGATGGCGTGATGCTGCAAAAGGGCGATGTGGTGCGGCTGGAGACCTCGGGCGGCGGCGGCTTCGGCAAGCCTGCGCTTCGCGACGCGGTTGCGCGCGCCCGGGATGCCGCCCTGGGCTACGCGTGAGCTTCGACCCGCGCACCCACCGCGTGGTGCCGGCGCAGCGCTGGTTCGAGGATTTCACCCTGGGCGAGCGCTTCGTCCTGCCCAGCCGGACCATGACGGAGGCGCTGTTCGCGGCCTTCCAGCTGGCGTCGGGCGACAATCATCCGGTGCATTATGATGCCGAGTATTGCCGGGCACGGGGCATGCCCGGAATGCTGGCGCATGGCTACCAGGTGGTGATCCAGACGGCGGCGGGGGCGGGGTTGTTTCCGCACATGGTGGAGGAGTCGCTGAAGGGATTTCTGGAACAGTCGAGCCGCTTCCTGCATCCGGTCTTCGCCGGCGATACGCTCTACGCCGCGCTCACGGTCGATGAAGTCACGCCGCAGCGGACGACCGGCGTGCTGGGCCTGGCCAGCACCGTGCACAACCATAAAGGCGTGTTGGTGATGGAGGGGCGGCAGCGGTATCTGCTGCGGCGGCGGCCGGGCTGACTTTCCGTGCGACGCCGCGCGCGGCAAGCTGCGCGGCAACAACCGAGGAAACACCCATGGCCCGCATCCCCTACGCCGACCCGGCGCTGCCTGAACACGTCGCCGCGGCGGCGCATATCCGCGCATCCCGCAAGGGCATCAGCCACCTTCATCGTGCGCTGCTGAACGCGCCGCCGATCGCGGCCGGGTGGATCGATTTCTACGATGCGGTTCGCTACAAATCCGACCTGTCGGGCAAGCTGCGCGAACTGGTGATCCTGCGCATCGCCGCCATCAACGGCGCGCCCTATGAATGGGATGCGCACGCGCCGATCGGCCTGCGCAAGGGCATGACGCAGGCGCAGCTGGATGCGGTGCCGGATTGGGAAGCCTCGGGCGTGTTCGACGCGACGGAACGCGCGGCCCTGGCCTATTGCGATGCGATGACGCGCCACATCCATGTGCCCGATGATGTGGCCGCGACCATTGCCGCGCTGCTCCCCGCCCGCCAGGTGGTGGAGCTGACCGTGACCATCGCCGGGTACAACTGCGTCTCCCGCGTGTTGGAGGCGCTGCTGATCCGCGGCGATGACGTGCTGCCGCTTGGCTGATCAGGGCAGCAGCTTCAGCAGCCGGTCCGCATTGCCATGCGCGATGCGGGCGCGGTCCTCGTCGGAGACCGGCAGCGCATCGAGGAAGGCGCGCGCCTTGGCGTTGGATGCGAAGGGGTGGTCCACGGAGAACATGATCCGTCCCGCGCCAAAGGTCGCGAGTGCGGCCTGGAAGGGCACCGCGTCGAAGAAGCCGCTGGTGGTGATCGAGACCTGGTCGAGGATGGTCTGGGCGACGCCGCGCGACAGGCGCTGCTTTGCCTCCGCCCCCAGCGTCTGGTCGATGCGCGCGAGCATGAAGGGGATCGCCTCGCCCATGTGCCCGATGATGATTTGCAGGCGTGGGTGGCGGTCCAGCGCGCCGGAGAGCACCAGGCGCAGCGTGTGGATCGCCG
>JBKJNV010000030.1:0-12310 GCA_046593435.1 Roseomonas sp. | reverse complement strand
CTGCTTCCGCGTGGCCGATGAGGTGCGGGTTCGCGCGCGGTTCCAACATCACGATGCCCGCCTCAGCATCGGGCCGAGACCGCGCGCCACGCATCGGCGAAGACCGCATCGGCATCGCGCGCGGCATCGATCACCACGCAGCGCCCGGGATCGGCGGCGGCGATGGCGAGAAAGGCAGCGCGCACCCGCTCGTGGAAGCCCTCCTCAAGTCGTTCATACCGATCCGCGGCACCGCGGCGCAGCGCGCGCGCCTGCCCGATGCCCACAGGGATGTCCATCACCAGCGTCAGGTCTGGCATGAAGTCGCCCAGCGCCACGGCGCGCAGCCTCTCCCAGATGTCCCGATCCAGCCCCTGCCCTGCCCCCTGGTACGCCAGCGTGGAGTCGGCGAAGCGGTCGCAGATGACGGTGACGCCCGACGTCAATGCTGGCCAGATCGTGCGCACCGCATGCTCCCGCCTTGCAGCGAAATGCAGCATCGCCTCGGCCACCGGGTCAAAGCCTGAACCAGCCAGGATCAATCCGCGGATGCGCTCGGCACCTGGCGAACCGCCGGGCTCGCGCGTGCGCAGCACCGGCACGCCGGAAGTACTCAGCGCCTCGGCCAGGCGGCGGGACTGGGTGGTCTTGCCCGCCCCGTCCCCGCCTTCGAGCGTGATGAAGCGCCCGCGCGCCTCAGGCACCGAAGACCCAGCGCCCAATGACGGCCGGCACGCGGGGGAACAGGCCAAGGCGGGCCACATCGGCGCCCGCGATCAGCGGCACCTGCATGGCGGGCACCCCCTGCCCGCCCACCTCCATCCGGCCGATCTCCTGACCACGCGCGATGGGTGCGGGCAACGGCGCGTCGTAACGCAGGCGCACCTGCAGGCGGGAGCGCCAGTTGCGCGGCAGGCTCAACACCACGTCGCGCCCGCCCACCAGCGGCACCGTGCGGCGGTCGCCGAGCCAGACCGGCACCTCCTCGATGGTTTCCGACGCGCGGAACAGCACCACGTTCTCGAACTCACGGAAGCCCCATTCCATCAGCCGCTCGCTCTCCTCGGCCCGCGCGCGCATCGACGGCAGGCCGTTCACCACCAGGATCAGCCGCCGCTCGCCACGCTTGACGCTGCCGGTCAGGCCATAGCCCGCCTCCTCCGTGTGCCCGGTCTTGAGGCCGTCTGCGCCGGGGACGCGGGCAAGCAGCGGGTTGCGGTTCTCCTGCGTGATGTCCTGCCAGCGGAAGCTGCGCTCATTGTAGTAGCGATAGTATTCCGGGAAATCCGCGACGATCCGCCGCGCCAGATGCGCAAGGTCGCGTGCCGTCATCCGGTGCTCGGGGTCGGGCCAGCCGGTCGAATTGCGGAAGTTGGAATTGCGCAGCCCGATGCGCAGTCCGGTCGTGTTCATCAACTCGGCGAATTGCTGCTCAGAACCGGATATGCCCTCTGCCAGCACGATGCAGGCGTCATTGCCAGATTGCACGATGACGCCGCGCATCAGCGCCTCGACCGGGATCGAGGTCCCGATCTGGACAAACATCTTGGACCCGCCCATGCGCCAGGCGCGTTCTGTAACCGGTAGCTCCTGCGTCAATTGCAGCCGGCCGGCCTTGAGGTGTTCGAAGACCACATACATGGTCATCAGCTTGGACATCGATGAGGGCGGCATCCGGTCGTCGGCGTTCTTCTCCAGCAGCACCGCACCGGTATCGGCATCGATCATCAGCGCCTGACGCGCCTGGGTGTCGATAGGGCCGAGTGGTGTCTGTGCGGGCGTGCCGGGCGGCGGTGCCGGTACCCGGCGCGGTTGCGGTTGCGGTCGCGCCTGGGCCAGCGCCTGGTCGGGGAGCAGCGGCAGCGCGCCGCCCGCGAGGAGCAGGCGCCGGGACAGGCGGGGGGAATGCGGAACCTCGGCCATGATGGCCTCCCTTGTGCGCGACTCGCGCGCGATAGGTCACTCGGCGCGGATCGCCGCTTCCGATACGCCCGAAGCCAGCACCCGCTCAAGCATTCGATCGGCCTCGGCCACCGTCGCGAGCGGGCCGATGCGCACCCGGTAGGACGCACTCGTCCCCCGCCCGCGCTGTTCGACCGAGGCCCCAAGGCCACGCAGCCGCGCCAGCTGCATCCCGGCAGCATCGGCCCGGGAGAAGGTCCCGGCCTCGATCACCAGCCGCCCCGGCTGCGGTGCCCCCGCGGTGACCGCGCTTGGGATCGTCACCTCGGTGAACACTGCGGCCGCGAGGCTCGCTTCGGGGGCAACCGCGCGGGGGGGCGCGCCGCCGGCATCCCGCGCCCCGGGCGGCGGTGCCAGGCTTTCCGAACGCACGCTGGCGCGCGGCGCGGCATCCACTGGCAGGGCTTCCACCTGGCGGCCCGCCGCGCGGTTGGCCAAGGCGCGCGACATCTCGGCCTCTACCGTGATGCGCAGCTGCGCGGTGCCGCCATCTGCGATGCCGAGCGCGGTTGCCGCCTGCGCGGAGAGACCCAGGATGCGCCCTGCCCGCTCCGGCCCGCGGTCGTTCACGCGCAGCAACATGACGCGGCCATTCTCCAGGTTTTGCACGCGAACCACGGCTGGCAATTGCAATGTGCGGTGCGCGGCCATGGGCAGGCTCGCATCCCAGCGTTCACCATTGGCGGTCAGGCGCGCGCCGCGATCGATCAGCGCCTGCCCGATCCCGGTCTCTGCCAGCGCGAAGCTTTCCGCCGGGTACGACCACACGCCACCCATCTGGTAGGGCTGACCCACCAGGTAGCGCGGCTGCGGCGTGGGGCCGAAGCAGGCGGTGAGCAGCAACGGGACCAGCAAGGCGAGACGCCTCAACCAACGCGCTCCGACAGCAGCCCGACCGCAAGCGCATAATTCACCGGCGGATTGTAGCGCCGGATTACCCGGAAATTGGTCAGGCCCAGATAGACCTCGCCCGAGCTGGACCGGTTCGGCACCACGATCCCGGCTTCGGCATCGGTCTGCGGCAAAGCGCTGCCATCGGCGCGGCGCCAGCCTGCGCGCGACCAGTCGCGCAGCGCCCGGCGCGCATTGGGGTCGGCGTTGCCCGGATCGAAGCCGGCGGGCGCGCGGGCGGCGATGGCCCAATCCTCGCCCTCGCGCCAGCCGAAATGGGCGAAGTAATTGGCGATGGAGGCCAGCGCATCCGCGCGGCTGTCCCAGATGTCGCGCCTGCCGTCGCCATCGAAATCCACCGCAAGCCGCTCGAAGTTGGACGGCATGAATTGCGGCTGGCCCATCGCGCCGGCCCAGCTGCCGCGCATGCGTTCGGGCGTGATGTGCCCGGCATCGAGGATCCGCAGCGCCGCGAGCAGTTCGCCCCGGAAGTAGCTCGCCCGGCGGCCTTCCCAGGCGAGTGTCGCGAGGCTTTCCACCACGCCGAAGCCACCGGTATTGCCGCCGTAATTCGTCTCCATCCCCCAGATCGCGACGACCACGCGGGGCGAGACCCGATACCGCGCGCTGATCCGCTGCAGCAGGTCCCGGTTTTCGGCGTAGTGGCGCTGCCCGGCCTGGATGCGCGTGGGGGAGACGATGCGGTCGCGGTACTCCTCCCAGCTGAGCACCGCTTCGGCCTGTCGGCGGTCGAGGTCGATCACCCGCTGGAGAGGACGGATCTGGCCGAGAGCCCGGTTGAGCGTCTCTTCGCGCACTCCGGCGCGACGGGCTTCGGCCCGAAGGCCTTCGAGGAAGCGCTCGAAGGCGACCGGCGGGGCGGGGGCGGCCTGCGCCGGAACGACGGCAGCGGGTGTTGTGACCGGCAGCGGCGCAGATCCGTTCGATCCCGCTGCGGCGCAGCCCGACAGCCCCGCTGCGGCGCAGCCAGACAACAATGCGCCCGTGGAGAAGATGAAATGCCGTCTGGTGCCCATGCGTCTTTCCCTGCCACGCCGGGGTGCGATCCTGCAAGCCGCCTTGCGTTGCGCCGCGTCCAGGACAAAACTGCGCGCGCCTTGAGGAGGAAACACCATGGCTGCCGTCACCCACGACCTGGCCGCGTTCTGCGCCGCGATCGACCATGATGCGCTGCCCGAAGCGGTCCGCACGCGGACGCGCTTTCTGCTCCTTGATCTCGTGGGCAACATCGTGCGCGGCCGGCATGACGCCGAGAGCACGGCGCCGCTGCTCGGCATGGTCCGCGCACTCGGTCTGGCAGCGGGCGGTGCGGCGGTGTTCGGCGATGCGACGCGCTACACGCCGGCCGGTGCCGCATTGTTGAACGGCGCGCTCGCGCACAGCCTCGACTTCGATGACACCCATGCGGCCGGCAGCCTCCATCCCGGCGCGCCGGTGATCCCCGCAGCCCTGGCCGCGGCCGAGATGGTGGGCGCGGATGGCAAGACGGTGCTCGCCGCCATCGTCGCCGGCTATGAGGTGACCTGTCGCCTGGCGGTGGCCCTTCCGGCTGGGGATCATTACGACCGCGGCTACCATCCGACGGCCACCTGCGGCGTGTTCGGTGCCGCCGCCGCGGCGGGCCGCGTGTTCGGCCTGACCGCCGCCCAGATCGAGGACGCCTTCGGCATCGCGCTCAGCCAATCCGCCGGCAGCCTCCAATTCCTCAACAACGGCGCCTGGACCAAGCGCTTTCAGGTCGGCTGGGCGGCGATGGGTGGTCTTGCCGCGGCCCAGCTCGCACGGGAGGGCTTCCGGGGTGCGGGCGAATCGCTTGAAGGCAAGGCCGGGTTCCTCCGCGCCTATGCGCCGAACCCGGTGCCCGAGCGCGCCCTCCAGGCCCTGGGTACCGAGTGGGAGCTGATGAACACGGCCGTGAAGCCCTACCCGTCCTGCCGCTACGGCCATGCCGGGGTGGATGCAGCCCTTGCGATCCGCGCCGAGCACGGGCTGCGTGCCGAGGAGATCGAGGGCGTCACCCTTGGCCTACCGGCCAAGGGCATGCTGCTGGTCGGACAACCGCTGGCATACAAGCAGAACCCGCAGAACGTGGTCGATGGCCAGTTCAGCGGCCCCTTCGTGATCGCCTGCGCTCTTGCGCGGGGGCATTTCGGCTGGGACAGCTATGGCTGGCTGAACGATGCAGACCTGCGCGCGCTGATGCCCAAGGTAGCCTGCGAGCAGGATGCCGAGATCGAGGCGGAATTCCCCACCAACATGTCGGGCAAGCTCACCGTCCGGGCGCGGGGTGAGGTCTTCACGCGCAAGGTCGTGGTTCCCAAGGGTGAGCCGGACAACTTCCTCACCGAAGCCGAGCTGCGGCAGAAATTCATCGCCCTTTGCGAATCGGTGCTGGGCCCCGATCGCACGCGCCAGCTCGCGGACGCCATCCTGATGCTGGATCGTGCGCCGGATGTGGGGGGGCTGATGCGCCTGGGTGCGCCCATGATGGCCGCCCGGCTGGCCGGGGAATGACGTTTCGTTGCCGGCCGCGGTAGCCTGTTCGACATGCGAAGCTTGTAGCCACGAGAGTCGTGCTATGAAGTGCGCTGCACGATGAGACAGGTAGGGCATTCGCGGCTTTGGAGGCGCACACTCCTTTCCTCCTGATCCTTGATGATCAGGACATCAACCGGCGCGTCTACGCGAAACTCGCGGAGACGGTCGCGCCCGGCGCGCGCATCGATACATTCGGGGACCCGCAATCGGCCTTCGCCTGGCTCGGCAGCAATCAGCCCGATGTGATCATCACGGACTACCGGATGCCCGGTATGGACGGCGCCGAGTTCACCCGTCGTGTCCGCGCCATGGCGCACGGCATCGACGTGCCGATCGTCGTGATCACTGCCTATAATGACCGCCGTTTCAGGCTCGACGCGCTGGACGCGGGGGCGACCGACTTCCTGCTCAGCCCGGTGGACCACGCCGAGTTCGGTGCCCGCATCCGCAACCTCATCGCGTTGAACCTGCACCGGAAGATCCTGCGCAACCAGGCCATGGAGCTGGAGCGCGAACTGGCGGATAGCGAGCGCTCGCGCCAGCGCCTGTTGCACGACAGCCGCGAGGCCCTGGCCCAGGTCATCGACACCTTGCCGGCGCTGATCAGCGCGACAGGCCCCGACGGCCGCTGTGTCTTTGCCAATGCCCACCTGGCCGAGAGCCTTGGGCATCTGCCGGCCGCCATCATTGGGCGCGATATGGCAGCCGTGCTGGGCAGGCGGGGTGCACGCTCGGCTGAGCTTGACCAGCTTGTGTTCGGCAACGGCCAACCCATCGCGAACCAGGAGGAGGAATTTCCCGACCAGCAGGGCCGCTCCCGCGTCTTCCTCACGTCAAAGGCGCCGCTGCGGGACCCGGCCGGACAGGTCGTGGCCGTGCTGACATCCTCGGTCGACATCACCGAACGCAAGGAGGCGGAAAACCGGCTGCGCCACCTCGCCCACCATGACAGCCTCACGGACCTGCCGAACCGCTTCGCGATCACCGAACGGCTGCCCCGCGGCCGCGCGATGGGCCAGGACCAGCGCCTGGCGCTGCACTTCATCGATCTCGACCGCTTCAAGACAGTCAATGACGTGTTCGGCCATCAGGTCGGCGACGGCGTTCTGCGCGCCATCGCGCGCCGCCTGCTCGGCATCGTGCAGCAGGGCGATGTGGTGGCACGCCTCGGCGGCGACGAGTTCGCCATCTTGCAGGCGAACCTTGCCGGGCCCGCGGATGCCTCAGCTCTCGCCGAAAAGGTTGCGGAGGCCGTCGCCCGACCGTTTCTGATCGAGGGCCGCGAGGTTGTGGTGGGCAGTTCCATTGGCATCGCCATGGCACCACAGGATGGTGTCTCGGCCGAAGAATTGCTCCGTCGCGCGGACCTTGCGATGTACCAGGCCAAGGCCGATGGCACCGGCGCATACCGCTTCTTCGATGCCGGCATGGACGTGCTTGCGCGCCGGATGATGGTGCTGGAAGCCGATATTCGCTCCGGCCTCGCGCGGGGCGAATTCGTGCTGCTGTACCAGCCGCAGCTGTCGCTCCACACCGGGCGCATCAACGGCGCCGAGGCGCTGGTCCGCTGGCGCCAGCCCGATGGCACGCTGATCGAGCCCAAGGATTTCCTCCCCCTCGCGGAGGAGACCGGGCTGATCCGGCCGCTCGGCGCCTGGGTACTGGCCGAGGCATGCCGGCAGGGGGCACTGTGGAACCCGCCGGGGGCTGAGCGCTTCCGCGTCGCGGTCAACATCTCTCCCCTGCAGCTGCGCGGGTTGGACCTGATCCGCCTGGTGCAGACGACGCTTGCCGAAACCGGGCTCGACCCGCACTGCCTCGACCTTGAGGTCACCGAAAGTGCTGTGATCCGCGACGCCGAGGAGGTCTCCCGCGTCCTGGCCCAGCTGCGCGAAATCGGGGTCGCAATTTCAGTGGATGATTTCGGCACGGGGTATTCCGCGCTTTCCTACGTGAAGCACCTGCCGTTGGACCGGCTGAAGATCGACCGCTCTTTCGTGGAGGCGCTGAAACCCGGCAACGCGGATGCGGCAATCATCGCGGCCATCGTGACGCTGGGGCGCAACCTGCACCTCGAGATTGCGGCCGAGGGTGTCGAGACCCAGGCGCAGCTGCACGAGTTGGCCGCTTTGGGCTGCGACATCGTCCAGGGCTATCACATCGGACGGCCGATGACGCCCGCCGCCCTGGCCGATTTGATCGCGGACCCGATCAGGCAGACGGCGCTGGCCGCCGGCCTTCCGGCAATGGCGAAGTGAACCTCACCACCTGGCTCCGCCGCCTGCCTTTGCTGTCCAGGCGGCAGGCGCCCGTCGACCGTGCCGGCACCGAAGGAGAAATGGCGCTCAACCGCGTCGTGTTCTGCTTCGTCGTCGGCGCCTACATGATTCTGGTGATGCCGCGAGAGACCGTCGCGATCGGTCCGTCGCTGCTCTATGTGCTGCTCTCGGTGGTGTTCTTCCTCCATATCCGCCGGGCTCCGGCCGCGAATTCGCCGCGCCGGGCGGCCGCGCTGCTGACCGATATCGGCTTCCTGTCCATCACGCTCTACGCCGGCGGCGAATACGCCTCCATCCTGTATCCGATCTATCTCTGGGCGACGCTCGGCAATGGCTTCCGTTTCGGCGTGGCCTGGCTTTATGCCGCCATGACGCTCTCCGCCACCTGCTTCCTCGCGGTCATCCTGCTCACCCCGTTCTGGCACGAGCAGACCCACCTCGCGACCGGCCTGCTGCTCGGCGTTGTCGCCGTGCCGCTTTATGCCGCGACCCTGATCCGCAAGCTGTCCAGCGCCCGGCGAGAAGCGGAGGCGGCCAATGCCGCAAAAAGCATCTTCCTCGCCGGCGTGAGCCATGAGCTGCGGACGCCGCTGAACGCCATCATCGGCATGGGCACCATGCTGCGCACGACCGCGCTGGACCATGAGCAGCGCGACATGGTG
Organism: Roseomonas sp.; assembly: GCA_046593435.1. Lineage (GTDB taxonomy): Bacteria > Pseudomonadota > Alphaproteobacteria > Acetobacterales > Acetobacteraceae > Plastoroseomonas. The sequence goes on along the minus strand of JBKJNV010000030.1, from coordinate 3,978 downwards.
CGCACCGTCGACGGTGCCGCGCGATCCCTGCTGACGCAGATCGAGGGCATTCTCGATTTCGCGAGCATCGAGGCGGGTGCCGCACCGGTGAATGTCGAGGCGGTGGAGCTCGAGCAGCTGCTCGGCGAGGTGGACCGGCTGCTCACGAGCCAGGCCGCCGAGAAAGGCATCGAGCTGTCCCTGCACCTCACGCCCCGCGTGCCGCTGCGCATCCAGGCCGACCCGCGCCACTTGACTGGCATTCTGCTGAACCTCGGCGCCAATGCGCTGAAATTCACCGAATACGGTGGCGTGGTCATCGCCGTGGACGCGACACCGCTCGCCGCCGGCGGCCACCGGCTGCGCTTTGAGGTTTCCGACACCGGCATCGGCATTCCCACCGAGGCCCACGCACGTATCTTCGAAAGCTTTGCCCAGGCGGATGCGGACACGCTGCATCGCTATGGCGGCACCGGCCTCGGCCTCGCCATCTGCCGCCGGCTCGTGCTCGCCATGGGCGGCGCGATCGGCGTCGTCAGCACGCCGGGCGAAGGAAGTACGTTCTGGTTTGAGTTCGACACCACCGAAAGCCTGGCACCCGAGGCGGATCCGGGACCGGTGACGCTGCTGCTGATGACCATGCGGGGCAATGACAGCACCAGCCTTGCCGAGCGCCTGCGCGCTGCCGGGCACCGCATCCTGCCCTGTGACAGTGCCGATGCCGTCGTGGCGGAAATGCGCCGGCTGCCGCCACAGGAGCGCCGCGCCCTGATGGTCGTGGGCGCCGGTCCGCCCGCCGGGTTCCGGCCGCCGCCTTCCCTGCCGGTGATCCTTGCGACCCATGAGGCACAAGCGGGCCTGCCGCCGCTGTTGCTGCGCCGGCTTTGTCGCATGCGCATCTCGGCCGAGGCGCCCTATCTGGAACTGCGACACGCCCTGTCAGCGGTGCTGGGCCCGGCACAGGCACCCAATGCGCGTCAGCCCATCCCGCTCAGCGCCGCACCGCGCAGGGTGCTGGTCGTGGACGACAACCAGATGAATCGGCGCGTGCTGGGCACCATCCTGGAACGCGCGGGCCATCGCGTTCTGCTCGCCAAGACAGGCGAGGAGGCGCTCGACACGCTCGATGCCGCGGGCGTGGATTGCGTGCTGATGGATCTCAACATGCCGGGCATGAGCGGCATCGAGGCCGTAAAGCTGCACCGCATGGCCGCGCTCGGGCGTCGGCCGGTGCCGATCGTGGCACTCACGGCGGATGCGACATCGGACGCACCGCAACGCTGCCTGGAGGCGGGGTTCGATGCCTTCCTGCTCAAGCCGGTTGAACCGCGCCTGCTGCTGGAGATGGTGGACCGCCTATCCGCCCGGTCGGATTCCCTTTCGCAACGCCCGACGGGTGCTGCGGAGAACGTGAAGATCGCTGCCATCAGCGAGCATCCGCGCTACCGCCCCGGCGTCGGTGGCGCGCCACTGGACACCACGGTGACAGAGCGGCTGCTGGCCCTGGGGGGCGAGGATTTCCTGGCCGAACTGGCGGAGGATTTCCTCACCGATGGGCTGGCGCAGCTGGATGCGATGAGCAGCGCTGCCATGGCCAATGATATCCTTGCCTTTCGCGCCGCTGCGCATGGCCTGCGCAGCATCGCGGCCAATCTCGGCGCCCGTGCGGTCGAGGATGCCTGCCAGCATGCCGAATCGCTGCCGCCCGATGAATTCGCCACCACGCCGGCCACCCTGGCCCTGGTTGCACGCGTCCGCAGCGAGATCGAGCGGGTGCGCCACTCCCTGCCCGAGAACAGGTCGTCGGGGCGGCAGGGCGGCACGGTCTGAACCCTCGCGGGCCGCCTCCGGATCGGAGCCGGCCATGCGCTGCGCCAGGCTCATTCGGCTGCGACGCCATAGGCCATCTGTGGCGTCGCCTGGATCCGCCGTTCCTGTGCGGCGGCAAGGCGCTGCATCTTGCGCAGGTCGAACTCGCCCACCGCCAGTGCGGCATCGATCCAGATATCCACGATGTCCGACAACTCGGCGAAGGTCACCGGGTTGGCGCGGCGCAGGGCACGATAGATGGCCAGGTGCGCATTGTGCTTCCGGCTCGACTCCGCGATCAGGCGCCGCACCGCGACCTCGCCTTCGCCATCCTCGGCCACGACGTCGACCACGCCCATCGCATGCAGTTCCTCGGCCGAATACAGGCGTCCGCTCATGATCAGCCGCTCGGCAGCGACGGCGCCGATCTTGCGGTTGAGGAAGCTCGTCGCACCCATGCCGGGGAACAGGTTGAACAGGATCTCCGGCAGGCCGAACTTGGCGCTGCGCTCGGCCACGATCAGGTCATGGGCGAGGGCGGATTCGAAGCCGCCGCCCAGCGCGTCGCCCTGCACGAGCGCGATGGTGATCATGGGCAGGTCGCAGGCGATGTAGTTGTCATACGCGATCCGGATGCAGGCTTCGCCGTAGCGGCGAAGGCCGTCGCGGTCACCGGCACGGATGCGATCGGCGAAGTGAACCAGGTCACCGCCAAGGTTGAAGACGCCCGGCGTGCGCGATGCCAGGACGTGGAAGCGCGGCGACACGCCAGTGTGCGACATGGTGCGAAGCGACTGATGCACGCTGGCGCAGTCGCTCAGCAATTGTTCACTGAAGCAGGGCCGGCCATGCGGCCGCATGTGGCACCAATGGGTCAGGGACACGGCGTCCATGGTGATCTCGAGCGTATCGTAATGCGCTCGGGTGCCGATGGAGCCGGAATTGTTGAGGGAAGCCTCGATGGCCGGAAGCAGTGATTCCGGCTTGGTGATGCATGTCATGGTTCGTGCTCCATCGTGGGCTGCTGCCGCCGGTTCTCCCGCTCCCCATGGTGCGGGACGCCCGGCGCGCTGGTTGGCAGCGACACGTTACCTCAAGTAGAATTGAGCAACCTACCGCCTACTGGAGGTGGTGTTCATTTCGGTGTGCGACATTACCTGGCGCTGCAAGGGTCAGCTCAGACGCGGAGCGATCACCCCAGCTGGATGTCGAGCCGCCGCAGCAGCGGCGCCCAGCGTTCCTGTTCGCGCAGGAGGAAACGAGCAAAATCAGCGATATCGCCGCCGGCCGACAGGATGCCCTCGGCCAGCAGGCGCTCCTGCAGCACCGCCTCGCGCAGGGCGGAGGCGGCCGCGGCGTTCAGCCGCTCGATCTGCGCCACGGGCGAGCGCGCCGGCGCGAGCAGGCCAAACCAGGTCACCGCCACGGTGCCGGGCCAGCCTTCGGCAAAGCAAGGCTCGTTCGGGCGGTTCGGCAGGCGCTGCTCGCCGGTCCAGGCGACGATGCGCGCGCGCCCGGTGCGTTCACCCGCGATCGCGGATGCGCCGCCCACCAGCATGGCATCGAGCGTGCCCGCGAGCACGTCGTTGAGCTGCGGTGCGTCCCCGCGATAGGGCACGTCCTGCCAGCGCAGCCCGAGTCGCTCCTCGATCAGGGCGCCGGCGATGTGGTTGAAGCTGCCGCGCCCATTGTGCCCCCAGTTGATGCGTCCGGGATTGGCAAGCACATGGGCCACGAATTCAGCCATGCCGCTGGGCAGGCCGTTCCGGACGGCGACCGCGAAGGGCAGCGTCGCCACATGCGCAACCGGGGCAAAATCCTCGACCTTGTAGGGCAGGTTGCGCCCGATCAGCGGGTTGATGGTGAGCGTGGTCCCGGACGACATCAGCAGCGTATGCGCGTCGGGTTGCGCGCGTGCGACGTATTCCGCGCCGATGATGGTCTGCGCCCCGGGACGGTTCTCGATCAGCACCTGCTGGCCCAGCAGGGGCGCCATGCGCTCGGCGAGCAGGCGAGCCGTCACATCCGTGGACCCGCCAGGCGGGAAGGGCACGATGATGATGATGGGACGCACGGGCTGCGCCAAGGCCGGGGCCGCCAGAAGCACTCCGCCCAGCGTCCGACGCGTGATGCCTGCCATGGTGCTTTCCCCCCAGGTTTTGCCTGAGATTGCACGCTCCGCGCCGGCCT
>JBKJNV010000678.1:0-4968 GCA_046593435.1 Roseomonas sp. | reverse complement strand
AGCCCGCCCGGCCGGTCGCGCATTCGCCGCGGCCCGTGCGAGACCGCCGTGTTATCGGAACGAATGGGCGCGATCCGCGTGCTGGAGATCGAGGGCGCCGTCTTCTTCGGCAACACCGGCACGATCGACCAGGCGGTGGAGGTGGCGATGGCCGATGGTGCCGAACATATCCTGCTCGATATGCGGCGCGTTGACCGTATCGACCTGTCCGGCGCCCGGCGTCTGGTGCATCTGTGCGAACAAAGATGGCGGGCCGGCGCGTCGCTGTTGGTGACGCCGGTGCGCCCGGGCCATGCGGTGCATGACAGCCTGCTCCAGTTCGGCCTGCTCGAACGCCTGCGGGCCGGCGCGGTGGCCGAGACGCTCGAAGCCGGGCTGGCGCGCGCCGAAGCCACGCTGCTGGCCGGGCTTGGCCTGCCCAGTGGCGGCGGACTGGAGCCCGCTGCCGCGTTGGACGCCCTGGGCGTCCCGCCTGACGCCGCGACATCAATTCTGGCGATGTCGCAGGAGATCACGGTGACCGACGGTTCAGCTCTGCTCCGCGCAGGCGGCCCACCGGACGCGGTGTATCTGCTGTTGGACGGGGCACTCGATATCACCATGCCCGGCGGCAGGTCGGGTCGAGCTGCGCCGCTGTACCTCGGCCGCCTGATGCCTGGCGCGCTGGTCGGAGAGATGGCGCTGGTTTCAGGCGCGCCACGCTCGGCCGATGTGATCGCGCGCGGCGCGGTACGCTGCCTGTGCATGGACACTGGCGCTATCGCGGCGCTGGGCGCCCGGGAGCCGACCGCCGCCTACGCCCTGCTGGCCGCGATGGCGCGCCAGATCGAGCGCAACCTGCGCATTGCCAATGCGGCGACCGCGGCAATGGAAGAATAGCACGCGCAGTGTCGCGACCGCCCCCGGGGGACGCATCGGCACAGTTCCCCTGGGCAGGACCTCAGGACCGTTTCAGGCGCAGGGATCGCAGGCTGTCGCTCGCGCGCTGCACGAGGCGGGTTGCGCCCATATGCATCGCCATCTGCTCCGCCCCGAGGAAATCCTGCTCGGCCTGCGCGCCCCCGCCTGACTTCCACTGGATCAGCCCCCGTGTCCTGAGCGATTCGGGACGATAGAAGAATTCGCTCGGGTTCATCGTCAGCGACTCATTGGCCAATGCCAGCGCGGCGTCCAGGCGTCCGGCTTTGAGGTGCCCCTCGGCTAGCCACGTGACGTAGCGCGTCATCGCGACGCGAACGCCCTTCGCCTGCATCTCGGCGATCCCCTCGCGGATCAGGGCGGCGCCCTCCTCCGCGGCGCCGAGGCCGACCCGCGCACGTCCCAGCACAATCCTGGTGCTGGCGGAGAACTGCGCGATGCCGAATTTCTCGCACAGCGCGGCGGAATCGCGTGCACACCGCGCAGCCTCGTCATAGGCTTCCACAAGGATCAGATACACCGAGTGCATGAGCTGGCCGTAGACGGTGTCGAATGGCCGGTCCTCGTGATGTTTTCGGACCAGCGCGCCTTCTATCCGCTGCTGCGCCTCGGCATCATCGCCAAGGGTCCAGGCGATCATGGCGGCATTGCCGTATGTCTGGGCAACAAAGCCCGGTTTTGATCGGAAATCGGGGTCGTTGAAGAAGCGGGTTCCTTGCTGAAACGCCTCCTCCGCCCCGCCGATGTCACCGACCCGGAACCTTGATGTCATCTGCACCATGTGGGCGGCCGCGAGGTGCCTCGGCAGCCCGTTCGCGAATGCCAGCCGCTCGAACTGGTTCGCGAGCAGGCGGCCAGCTTCGAAATCGCCCCCGCTCGACGCCGCGGCCCAACTTCCCCAGGCCTGCGACAACTGCTGTTCGCTATCCCCGCTTTTGTCGGCGAGGTCGCGCGCGCGCCGGGTTGCCTTGATCGTCGGCGGCGCCGACAGGCCGCGCGTGACCCGCAGCACATTCGCGTAGACGCTTTGCAGCGCCAGTTCCCGGTTGTCTCGCTCAGGCGTGGCCGGCTGCTTCAGCACGGCCGCAAGGGCAGCCCCGAAGGCGTTCTCCGCCTCGATGAAGGCGTGGCGATCGCTCGCGTACCGCCCGGCCTCGGTCCACGCATCGATCGCCGCATCGATCTCCCCGGCATTGGTCCAGTGATGCGCCAGGATGTCGGCCCTCGATGCCGCCGAACCGCTATGGCTGTCCCTGATCGCGATGGCGACCGCACGATGGAGATCGCGCCGCCGGCTTTTCAGCAGTGACCCATAGGCCGCGTCGCGCAGCATGGCGTGGCGGAACGCAAAGACGGCACCGTGCCGGTCTGCCGGGCCAAGGATGTCGTGCGACTTCAAGGTCGCCAGATGCGAGCGGAGTGCGCTCTCCGAGAGATCGGCTATCGCCACCAGAATCTCTCGCGGCACCTGGGTCCCGATCACGGCGGCGAACTGGGCGACGCCCTTGGCCGTGCCGAGCTGATCGAGGCGTGCCATCAGCAGGTCGGCGATGCTCGTTGGAACTTCATCCTCGCTGCCGGACTGAGCCGCGCCGCTTGCACCGCCTTGCTCGCGCAGCAGATGTGCCAGCTCGACACCGAACAGCGGCACGCCCCCGGCGCGCTGGATAACGCGGTCAAGGTCCTGCGGCGTCAGCGATGTCGCGGCCGCCGCCATGCCGCGGACCACTTCGCGAAGCTCGTTATCCGGAAGCGGCTTGAGGTGCACCACGATGGTGTCAGGCGCAATCGCGCCAGGCTCGTGCAGCGGGCGCGTCGTCGTCAGCAGCAGAACAGGCATCGACGCGATCACGTCGGCCAGCTGGCCAACAAACTCCAGCGACGACGCATCGGCCCAGTGCATGTCCTCGAAGACGATCACGAGCGGTCTGGACCGCGCCGCGCCGCGAACCCAGTCCAGCAACGCGGACAGCAACAGCGCGCGCTTCGCCAACGTCTGCGGCAATGCGAAGGAAGTCCCTCGATCGAGCGGAAGGTCGAGCATGTCGGCGAACGCGGGCACGGCATTCGCGAGGCTGACATCGCACCGCCTCAGCGCGTGCGCGAGGCGCGCCCGGAAGCGTGCCGGCGGTCGCGCTCCACTGGGGTCGATCACGCGGCGGATCATCTGCGAGACGGGGTGGAAGGGAGTGCCGCTGAAGAACTGGGAGCCGCCATCCTCGATCCAGGCATGGCGCTGCGTTGAAATCTGTCGGCGGAATTCCGCGATGAAGCGGGATTTTCCCATCCCCGCATCGCCGACGATATGGACGACGCTGCCCTTCCCGGATTGCGTCTCCCGCCAGGCGTCCATCACGGCGTTCATTTCCGCCTGACGCCCGACCATGCTCGCCGATGATGCACCGCTTGCGGCATGCACGCGGCTGCCGACAAGGGTGGACCCGATGGCCTGCCATATCTGCACGGGGTCGGTGAAACCCTTCAGCGCGACGCGTCCGTGGTCCTGCCAGGCGAAGCGGCCCCCCGTCAGCCGCCTGGTCGCATCGGCGACGATCACGGCGTTGCGCGTGGCAAGGGATTGCAACCGCGCCGCCATGTTCATCGTCTGACCGACCGCGCCCGGGCCAGAGCTTGCCGCTGGCAGGCTCCTGCTGTCGGTGACGACCAACCCGGTCGCGATGCCCACGCGCACGCCGAGGGACACGCCATGCGCGGGCGCGCTGTTCGGGATGGCCTCGCACAGCGCCAGCCCTGCGCGCACGGAGCGTTCGGCATCGCTCTCGCTCGCGCGTGCGTAGCCGAAAAAGCCCACGACTCCATCGCCCTGGATCTCGGCGACGAGGCCGCCGGCGGCCTCGATGGTCTCTGCGCAGCGGCGCTGGTAGGCGCGCAAGATATCGTCCCAATCCTCGGGGTCCAGCTCCGAGGAAAGTCGGGTGGAATCCATCAGGTCCGCAAAGAGCACGGTGAGTTGGCGCCGCTCCGCGACAGCAGCGGGCTCGCTGGTTCGTGGCTTCGCGGGGGCACGGGCCATCCTCAGCAGGTGCCGAGGCGGCCGGTCACGCGCGGGAGGTGCGCCTCAGCCACCGTGGAACCGGACGGCTTCGATGATGACGAGTTCCGCAATGTCGACGGGCCCGGCCTGCCCCATGATTGTCGCGCCGGTAGACATCAGCCACAGGCGGTCGGGCGCGCCCACGACGGCAAAGCGGAACTTGCCATCCACGCTGTCCATTCTTGCGTCGGAAGGGGTGAAGACGATGCGGGCATTGCCCAGGTTCTCGCCCGCGTCCAGCAGCAACGCGCCCTTGAGTTGGTAGATGCCGACCAGCACGCCGCCCTTGACCGTTCCCTGGAGCGGCGTGCCCGAGGAGGTGTGGCTGCCGACGAGCTGCCCCGTGGCGTCGAGCGTGAACTGCCCGATGCCACAGATGCGATGGGCCACGTTGTTGCGGACCGCGTTGCCTTCGAACTTGTAGACGAAGCGCCCGGCAAGATCTGTCTGGGCGACGCAGCGCCCGCCGGGCGTCGTCGGGATGGAAACTGGTTGGGACATCCCGGCAACTCCGTTCGGTTCAAACTCACAGCCCTAAATTGACCGCGATTTCCCGGACGATATAGTGCGCCGGGGCTGATTGCACGCCCGAGGGGAAACTGAACCATGCCGGATCCGATGCACGTGCTTGCTGCGAAAATCCGATGCGAAGCACCGCCCGATGGCTTGACGGACGAGCAGCTATTCGCGCTGCACGAATTTTTTCACGTCGTCCTCGCCGCTGGATACAAGCTCTACCAGGTGGTTCCGCGCGACAAGGCCGCGCAGGTGATCAAGGAAAAGTTCGATATCTTTTCGGCCGCTGCATTGGCCGACAAGGATCCGGAAGGCGCATAGCGCACCTCCAGGCCCTCATGGCGCCGTCCTTCACGGCGCGGTCATGCGCCGACTGACACCGCAGCCCTGCCGGATCGTCTCGCAACAACCGGTCAGGCGTGGTTGTAGCCCGCTTCGACCTCCACCCGCAGCCGTTCAGGCTTGGGCAGGATAAGCCC
>JBKJNV010000650.1:0-4074 GCA_046593435.1 Roseomonas sp. | reverse complement strand
GACAGCGTGATCACGCGCACGTCGCGCGTGTTGGGGTCTTCCGCGATCCGCGGATCGACCCAGAACGAGACGGGCATGTCCACGCGCTGGCCGGGCGTCAGGGTCTGCTCGTCGAAGCAGAAGCAGGCGACCTTCTGGAAGTACTTGCCGACCTTTTCGGGCGTCACGTTGTAGGTGGCAACGCCGGTCACCGGCGTCGTCGCGTTGTTCACGGCCGAGTAGAAGGCGAGGCCCTGCTCGCCAACGTGAAGCGTCATCGAGGGCTGCTCGGCCTGAAAGCGCCAGGGAAGGTTGGGCTGGGTGTTCGCGTTGAAGCGCACGGTGATGAGCGCCTGGCCCGGTGTTGCGGGCAGGGTGCCGCCACGCTGGGTCGTGCCATTGTAGCCGGTGACACGGCAGAAGGCGTCATAGAGCGGCACGGCGGCGAAGGAGAGCCCGGCCATGCCGGCAACGGTCGCACCCAGGCCCAGCAGCGTGCGGCGGTTGCGCCCTTCGGTATCCATCAGCGGAGGATCTTTGCGATAGAGATGAGGTAGAACAGCACCATGATCCCCGCGAGCACGCCGAGGATCGCCCAGTTGCGGCTTTTCCGGCGCCGATCGAAGGCGATTTTTTCGTCGGGCGTCATGCGAGGATCAACCGGTCAGCGGCGAGCGAGATGAACAGCACCGCAAGATAGTACAGCGAGAAACGGAAGCACTTCTTGGCCGGCGCGTCATTGGTGAGGCTGCGGCCATCGCCATCCTGCGCGTCGCGCCAGACAAGCCATGTCTGGCGAAGATATTCAATGCCCAGAAGCACGGCGGCGGCGGTGTAGATGGGCCCGGCGAAGCCGAAATAGCCTGGCAGCAGCGTCAGCGGCACGAGGCCGATCGTGTAGATCAGAATCTGGCGGCGCGTCTCACGCGCGCCATGGGTGACGGGCAGCATCGGCACCTTCACCCGCGCGTAATCGCCATGCGCCCAAAGCGCCAGCGCCCAGAAATGCGGCGGCGTCCAAAAGAAGATGATCGCGAAGAGGATGATGGGGGCGAGTGTCACGTCGCCGGTGACGGCGGCCCAGCCGATGATCGGTGGAAAAGCCCCCGCGGCTCCCCCGATGACGATGTTTTGCGGCGTCCGGCGCTTCAGCCACATGGTGTAGACGACGACGTAGAAGGCGATCGACAGCGCCAATATGCCGGCAGCAAACCAGTTTGCCGCCAGACCGAGGGTGCCCACGGAGGTGAGCGACAGCACGATGCCGTAGGCGAGCGCCGCGTCGGGTGCAATGCGCCCGGCCGGGATGGGCCGGGTTGCGGTGCGTTTCATCTGGGCGTCGATGTCGCGGTCCCACCACATGTTCAACGCGCCGGCACCACCCGCGCCCAGCGCGATGCAGAGCACTGTTGTGATCGCGAGGATCGGGTGGAGGTCGCCAGGTGCGACGATCAGCCCGACCGCACCGGTGAGGACGACAAGCGAAATAACGCGCGGCTTGAGCAGCGTAACCCAGTCGCTCACCTCGGACAGGTTCGAATCCGTGCCCTCGGTGGTCGGCGTCGAGATGGTCTCGCTCATGCGCGTATTCCTGGTGCCGTGCGCCCTACCGGACGCGCGGCAGTTCCTCGAAGGTGTGGAAGGGCGGCGGGCTGGTCACCTGCCATTCGAGCGTGGTCGCACCCTCGCCCCAGTAGTTCGGGGCCAGCTGCTCCTTCGAGGTGAAGATCCGGTACACGACGTAGAGGAACACCAGAACCGAGGCGGCCGAGATGTAGCTGCCGATGGAGGAGACCATGTTCCAGCCCGCGAGTGCCTCGGGGTAGTCCGGGTAGCGGCGCGGCATGCCCTGGTTGCCCAGGAAGTGCTGCGGGAAGAAGGTGATGTTCGCGCCCGCGAAGAACATCCAGAAATGCACCTTGCCCCAGAATTCCGGGTACTGGCGGCCGCTCATCTTGCCGATCCAGTAGTAGAAGCCGGCGAAGATCGAGAACACGGCGCCCAGGCTCAGCACGTAGTGGAAGTGCGCGACCACGTAGTAGGTGTTGTGCAGGACCTGGGTAATGCCGGCATTCGCCAGGACCACGCCGGTCACACCACCCATGGTGAACAGGAAAATGAAGCCGATGGCGAACAGCATCGGCGTGTCGAGCCGGATGGACCCGCCCCACATGGTCGCGATCCAGGAGAAGATCTTGATGCCGGTGGGCACCGCGATGACCATGGTCGCGGCCATGAAGTAGGCCCGCGTGTCCACGTCGATGCCGGAGGTGAACATGTGGTGCGCCCAGACCACGAAGCCGACTACGCCGATCGCGACCATGGCGTAGGCCATGCCGAGGTAGCCGAAGATCGGCTTCTTCGAGAAGGTGGACAGGATGTGGCTGACGATGCCGAAGCCCGGCAGGATCATGATGTAGACTTCGGGGTGGCCGAAAAACCAGAACAGGTGCTGGAACAGCACCGGGTCACCACCGCCAGCGGGGCGGAAGAACGCCGTGCCGAAGTTGCGGTCCGTGATCAGCATGGTGATCGCGCCGCCAAGGACGGGTACTGCCAGCAGGAGCAGGAAGGCGGTCACCAGCATGGACCAGACGAACAGCGGCATCTTGTGCAGGGTCATGCCCGGCGCGCGCATGTTCAGGATGGTGGTGATGAAGTTGGCCGCACCCAGGATGGAGCTGGCACCGGCGAGGTGCAGCGCGAACAGCGCCATATCCATGGCCGGTCCGGTTTGATAGGTGCTGTCGGACAGCGGCGGGTAGATCGTCCAGCCGGCACCCGCGCCCTCACCCACGAACATTGATGCGCCGAGCAGCAGGAAGGCCGGGACCAGCAGCCAGAAGCTGATGTTGTTCAGGCGGGGGAACGCCATGTCCGGTGCGCCGATCATCAGCGGCACAAACCAGTTGCCGAAGCCGCCGATCAGCGCGGGCATGACGACGAAGAACACCATGATCAGCCCGTGCGCGCTGATCCAGGCGTTCCACATCTGCCCCGAGGAGAAATACTGCATCCCCGGGGATTGCAGTTCCATGCGCATCAGCACCGAGATCCCGCCGCCGATCAGGCCGGCGAAGATCGAGAAGATGATGTAGAGCGTCCCGATATCCTTGTGGTTCGTCGAGAACAGCCACCGATTGACGAAATTCGGCTTGTGGTCGTGGTGATGGTCGTCGTGGTGGGCGGCGTGGGCGGCATTGTCCATGGGGTCTTGTCCTCGCAACGGCGCCGCGTCAGCGGCGCGCCTCCGCCAACAGGGTGGTATCGTTCGGCGCCGCTGCAACGGCGGCCGGCGCATCGGGCGCTGGCGCCTGGGCAAAACGGGTGCGCGCATCGGCGGCCCAGGCGTCGAATTCGGCCTGCGGAACCGCGCGGACCACGATCGGCATGAACCAATGATTGGTCCCGCAGATCTGGTTGCACTGGCCGTAGAAGGTGCCCGCACGGTCGGCGCGGAACCATGTCTCCAGCGTGCGGCCGGGGATGGTGTACTTCTGCACGCCCAGCGAGGGCACGAAGAAGCTGTGGATCACGTCCACGCCGGTGGTGATCACGCGCACATTGGCGCCGATCGGCACGACCAGCGGGTTGTCCACGGCGAGGCGGAACAGGTGGCGCTGGTCGGCCGGAAGCTGGTCTTCCTGCAGCGGGTAGCTGTCGAAGGCGAAGTTGCCGCTGTCTGGGTAGGCGTAGTGCCAATACCACTGGCGACCCTGCACGTTGATGGTCAGATCCGCGTTCGGCACCCGGTCCTGATAATAGATCAGCCGGAAGGACGGGATCGCGATCACCAGCAGGATCAGCACCGGCACCACGGTCCAGGCCACTTCGAGGAAGGTGTTGTGGCTGGTCCGCGACGCGACGGGATTCTTGGCCGCGTTGTAGCGCCAGGCGACGTAGCCCAGGAGCCCGGCCACGAAGACGGTGATCACGACGATGATGTAGAGCACAAGCTGGTTGAAGCTTTCGATGGCGTCCTTCACGACGCCGCCCGATTGCTGCAGGCCCATGGCCCAGGGGGTCGGCGCGCCGATCATGGGCGCTGCCTCCTGCGCGAGGGCCGGCATGGCCAGCAGAATCGCGGCGGCGAAG
>JBKJNV010000648.1:0-3577 GCA_046593435.1 Roseomonas sp. | reverse complement strand
GTTCTGCTCGCTGGCGGTGGATTTCGCGGTGACGCAGACGGTGAACGGCGAGAAGGGCGTGCACGGCAAGCTTCGCAAGGGCCTGCTGTTCTGATGCTGCGGTGAGGCGCCCTCGGGCGCCCCCACTCTCCTGAAAGCTTGGCGAGGCGCCCTCAGGGCGCCCCCACTGTCCTGAAAGCTTGGCGGGGCGCCTTCAGGGCGCCTCGCGGCCCAGTGCGTCGAAGGCGTCGGAGAAGCCACGGAAGGACACCGGCACACCCTGAATGGCGCCCGATGGGTCGCGCCATTCCAGTCGCGTCGGCGCATCGGCCGCACGCGTGCGGAGCCGCGCCATCACCGCGGCATCGCCCAGCGCGAATTCCGCGAAGCAGCCCTGCGGCACGCAGCTGCGGAAGGGCAGCACCAGCGGCGGGTCAAGCGTGAGGCGCGCGGGCTCGGCGACCGCAATGTTCACCGGTACCTGAATCACGAGCCGGGGCGGGGTGCCGCGCGCCAGGGCCACCACCGCGACGGGCTGCTGCCGCTGGTCGGCCATGGTTTGCGCCATTTCGCAGCTGCGCCCCGTGGTGGCACGCTCGCAGCGCACCACCCAGTCGCCAAAGGCGGCCATGGTACGCTCGGGCGCGGGCTGTGCCAGGGCAGGGCCCGTGAGCATGAGGAAGCCAAGCAAGGAAAGGGAGCGCGTCATGGCAGGCAATTCAGCCCAACTTCTGCACCTGCACAAGCGTGAATAGACCGAAGGGAGGGCAGCTCTCGCGGCTCAGCACCTGCACCTCGGTGGGGTCGAGCAGGTCGGTCAGCGAGAAATCGGGGTGCCAGCCCAGGACGCGCGACAGTGGCGCCATCGCCTTTTCGATCCACCAGCGCGGGCCGGTCTCGGCGGCGAAGTGGTTGACGAACAGCAGGCGACCGCCGGGGCGGACGACGCGGTTCATCTCGGCGAACAGCTTTTTGGCGTCCGGCACGACGGAGGCGGTGAACATCGCGACGGCGACGTCGAACCGGCCATCCTCGAAGCTCATCGCCTCGGCATCCATCTCATGCAGGCCATCGACCTGGACCAGCTGGTCGGCCGCGACGCGCTCTCGCGCTTTCTCCAGCATCTCATGCGACAGGTCGATGCCGGTGACGGTCAGGCCGCGCCGGTAATGCGGCAGGGCCAGGCCGGTGCCGACGCCCACTTCCAGCACGCGCGGCCCGTCCAGCTGGTTCACCGCGGCCACCGCACGGCGCCGGCCATAGGCGGAAACGCCGCCGAACACCGCGTCATAGACATTGGCCCAGCGGCGATAGGCGTTGCGAACGCCGTCCGCATCCAACGCCGCCCGAGGATGCGACTTGACGGCCGCCTCGCTTTCCACGCGATCGATATGCGCCATGACCACCCCACCGGTTATCGACGGGCTAGACCTTCGCGCGGTTTCACGCAAGTGTCACGGGTTCGTGTTGAGTCTGCCTCTGCGGATGACAGGCTCAGGACGGGGCGCGCCGGTGCGCGGGCAGGGCGACCAGCACGCCGCCCGCGGCGATCACGCCCATGCCGACCAGGGTGAGGAGGTCGGGCCGGTCGGCGAAGACCAGGATGCCGGCGAGGACCGCCCAGACAAGCTGCGTATAGGATATTGGCGCCAGCAGGCTGGCCGGCGCCCGCGCATAGGCCAGCACCAGCAAGCCGTGGCCAATGCCGCCGAGCACGCCCAGCAACGCCAGCGCCGCCCATTCGCCCGCGCTCGGCCAGACCCAGACGAAGGGCTGCGCCAGGGACACAATAAGAGAAGCGGCGAAGGCGGTGTGCAGGATGGTGGTGCGCGGGTCGTCCAACGCCGCCAGCCGGCGTGTCAGGATCTGGTAGAAGGCGAACATCAGCGCGGTGCACAGCGGCAGCAGCGTGGCCCAGTGCGGTGCCGGGCCACCCGTCAGGAAGGGTGGCCGCAGCACGATGATGACGCCGCACAGCCCGATCGCCACCCCCGCCCAGCGCCGCCAGCCGACCTTCTCACGCAGGAGCAGGGCGGCGAGTGCGACGGTGAACAGCGGTGAAGCGAAGCCGACCGCCGTCGCGTCGGCCAGTGGGATGTAGGACAGCGCCGTTGAGAACAGCAGCGAGCAGGCACACAGCAGAAGGCTTCGCAGCGTCTGCAGCTTCGGCGCGCGCGACCGCCAGGGCAGGCTGCCGGTCGTGGCCCAGAAGAAGGCCGCCACAGTTGCGAAGCTGAATGCGAATCGGGCCCACATGAGCTGCGGCACCGAGAATTGCGCCGTCATCAGCTTGATCAGCGTGTCCATGAGGACAAAGAGGGCCAGCGCCACCAGTTGCAGCGCGACGCCGGCAAGGGCGGTGTTCATGCCCCATCTTTGCCCACACGCGGCGTTGGCGGGAGGGGCTGTGCGCGCTTGGCTGCCACGCAGCGGCACTTTTTGGCCACGGCCGGGGTTTGTAGCGCGGCAGGCGGCTTGACCGCGCCCGGCTGGACAGGCGAGACGATAGGAATGCGCGCAGCCCTGTTCATGACCCTCTGCCTCGCCGTGGCGGCGCCCGCGCAGGCGCAATCAAGCCTGGGCGCCGGCGGAGCCCTGCCCCCGCCGCAGCGCCCGGGCGGCGCGGCCCCGCCGGCCGCTGCCCCGCCTGCCGCCGTGCCGCCGGCCCCCGCGGCATCGCCGCCCGCCGCGCGCCCACCCGTTGCCCGTCCCCCCGCAGCGCCCCGGCCACCCGCGGCCGCAACCGCGCCCGCGAGCCGGCCGCCGCGGATCGAAGGCCAGCCCTCAGGCCAGCGGCCGCGCCCGGCTGGTCAGCCTGCGCGCAATCGCGCCGCGCCGGCGGCCGCCGCCCTTGCTGCCGGGGCCGCCGCAGGTGCTGCCGCCGCCGCCCGCCCACCTGAGCCCGCCCCGCCGCCTGAGCCACCGGCGCCCACCACGGGCAGCGCCTCCGGCCTGCCCTTGCCGCGTTTCGCCTCGCTGCGCTCCGATGAGGTGAACATGCGGGCCGGCCCGGGGACACGCTTCCCGATCGAGTGGACCTATCGTCGCCGCGACCTGCCGGTGCAGATCGTGCGCGAATTCGACCTGTGGCGCCGCATCCGGGATCGGGATGGGCAGGAAGGCTGGGTGCACCAGAGCACGCTGGCTGCCCGCCGCGGCCTGGTCGTGCTCGGCGCGCCGGGGGCCGAGGTGCCGCTCCGCCGCCGGGCCGAGGACAATGCGGCACCCGTCGCGCGGCTGCGCCCGGGGGTGGTTGGCCGCATCCGCGCCTGCGAGGGAACAAGCCCCTGGTGCGAGGCGCAGGTGGGCGAGTATCGCGGTTGGCTGCGCCGGGCCGAAATCTACGGCGTCGGCCCGCAGGAGGATGTTCGCTGAGGCAGCGGATCGCGCGTCCAGCGCCCTGAAGCCGGCCTATTTTCATGCCACGCGTGCGGTACGCGGCCCTGGCGGCGAGCCCTGGCAGCGATCTGCGCCTGAACTATGCGGGGAGGCCTTGCACCCGGCCCCCGCACGCCCTTAGCCTCATCCTCATGAGCGAACCCGACCGCACCCCTGCCCTGCACGATATCGGCGGCGCCGAGCGTTTCCGTTGCACCGC
>JBKJNV010000601.1:0-3155 GCA_046593435.1 Roseomonas sp. | reverse complement strand
GTGGTGCCCGAGGCCGGATAGACGAAGCCGATCGGCGCGCCATCCTCCAGCATCGGATTCAGCGGCAGGTCGGTGAGATGCGCAACGCGGACATCGCCGCGGACCACCGCCTGGATGATCCCGCCGGAGCCTTCGAAGAAGCGCACCTGGTTCGCGCGCAGGCGCTCGGCGGCATCGCGGATTCCGATGTCCTCCCAGTAGGCGACGATCTGCTGGACGGAGACCGAACGCCAGGGCGGGTTCATGCCGACGCGGCCGCGCCAGCGCGGGTCCATCAGGTCTTCCCATTCCTTGGGCGCATCCGCATCGCGCACCAGATTGCGGTTCCAGATGATGCATTCACGACTGGTGCAGCGCGAAGGCGGCGCCGGCGCGGACGATGCTGGGCGGGAAGTTCGGCAATTCGGGCGGCGACCACCGCTGCGCCCAGCCCCTTTCCAGCCCCTCGGTGACGCGTTCATCGGGGAAGGTGATGAGCACATCGGCGATGTTGCGGCCGGCGTTGAACTCGGTCTGGAAGCGTTCGATCAGCGGCCCGCTGCCCAGGCGGATGTATTCGGGGCGAATGCCGGGATTGACCTCCCGGAACAGCTGCAGCAGCGGCTCGATGCCGTTGGGCTGGAGGTTATTGTAGAAAACCAGCCGGCCTTCGCGCCGGGCGGCCGCGACGGTCTCGGCCCAGCTTGGTGTCGCCTGGGCCAGCGCCGGTGCTGCGGCGGCGATGCCGGTGGCGGCCAGCAGGCCTCGGCGGGTGACGGCTACCCGGTGCCGGTGAGGCTGATCCATCGCGTTCTCTCCCATCCCTGGCCGCCCCGTTCGGGTGCGTGCGGCTCGCTGGTGCATGAAACACCCTGGCCGCGCCGTTGGGTTTTGCATACAACAGTATCCACAAACCCGTCCAGAGGCGTCGGGAAGCAGGAGGCGAGGGCCGTGCGGCAGTGGCGTATCCCGGCGGTGTTCATGCGTGGCGGCACGTCCAAGGCGGTCATGTTCCGCGCGCAGGATCTGCCCCCCGATCGCGCCGACTGGGGCGCCATCTTCCTCTCCGCCCTTGGCGCGCCGGACCCGAATGGGCGGCAGCTCGATGGCATGGGCGGCGGCGTGTCCTCGCTCTCGAAGGTCTGCATCATCGGGCCGCCCAGCCGGCCGGATGCCGATGTGGACTACACCTTCGGCCAGGTTTCGGTGCGCACGGCGCTGGTCGACTATTCTGGCAGCTGCGGCAACATGGCCTCGGCGATCGGCCCCTTCGCGCTGGAGGAGGGGATGCTGCCCAACATTGCGCGCGACGGCGAGGTCGCGGTGCGCATTCATGACACCAATGCCGGGCGGATCATCGTCGCGCGCTTCGAGGCCGCCGGCGGCGAGGCGCTGGTCGAAGGATCCCTCGCACTTGACGGCGTTTCGGGCACCGGCGCGCCAATCCGGCTGGAATTCCTCGACCCAGGTGGCGCGCGTAGCGGCGCCCTGCTGCCGACCGGGCGGGCGCGTGACTGGCTGGACGTGCCGGGGCTCGGCCGGATCGAGGCCAGCATGGTCGATGCCGCCAGCCCCGCCGTCTTCGTTCGCGCTGCCGACCTCGGCCGCACCGGCGCGGAACTGCCGGCCGACCTGGATGCGGATGCAGGTTTTCACGAGACGATGGAGGCCATCCGCGTGGCCGCCGCCCTGGCCATGGGCCTCGCGCCCGATGCCGGCGCCGCCGCGCGAAAGCCAGCCATGCCGCGCATCGCCATGGTCGCGCCCTCCACTGCCGCGACGCTCCTGTCGGGCGGCTCGCTTGCCGCAGCCGATGCCGATCTGACGGTGCGGATGCTTTCCATGGGCCTTGCTCATCGGGCGGTACCGGCGACGGGGGCGCTGTGCCTCGGCGTCGCCAGCCGCATCCCGGGCACTCTGGTGGCCGAGGCGGCGGCAGGGGCCAGCGGCAGCATCCGTATCGCCCATGCCTCGGGCGTCACGGTGGTGGACGCGCTGGTGGAGGCCGGATCGGGCGGCCTGCATTGCCGGCACGCCGTGCTGTATCGCACCGCGCGGCGGCTGTTCGAAGGGCGCGTGCTGGTGCGGCATGGAGCATTGGCCGCATGAGCGCCTCATCGACCCGCGACTTCGCTGAAGCTCTGCTCGGCCTCGCCGCCGCAGGGTTCGAACCGGCGGTGGAGGCGGCGGCGCGCGACCTGCTACGCGACGGGCTGGCAGTCGGCGTGCTCGGCGCCCGGGAAGCCGCGCCGCAGCTGATCGCGAGCCTGGCACGCGAAGCTGGGGGGAAGCCGGACGCGACACTGTTTGCGCAGTCGGCGCTCACGCGGGTGCCCGCGGTGGCGGCCGCGCGGGTCAATGGCGCCGCGATGCATGTGCTCGACTTCGAACCCATGTGGAACCCGGCCAATCATTCCTTGTCCACAACCCTGCCGGCGGTGCTCGCTTTGGCCGAGGCGCGCGGGATCGGCGCCGTGCTGCCGGCGCTCGCCCTCGGCATCGAAGCCCAGGCCAGAATGCGCCTCGCGTCGGGGCAGTTCGAACCGGGGCAATTGCTGTTCCATCCGCCGGGGATGGTGGGTGCGATCGGCAGCGCGGCGGCCTGCGCGCTGATGCTGGGGCTGGATGCGACCGGCATGACCCATGCGATGGGCATCGCGGCGTCGCGCGCCGGTGGGCTCATCGCCAATGTCGGCAGCATGACCAAGTGCCTCCATTGCGGCGATGCCGCCGCGGCGGGGTTGGAAGCAGCGCTGCTGGCCGAGCGGGGCTTCACGGCGGATGCCGACGCGATCGGCGGCCCGCGCGGCTGGGGCCGGGCCTTTTCCGGCGACCGCTTCGACCCGGCAGCGCTGACGGCGGCAACGGCCGATTGGCACATCCTCGCACCAGGGCCGGCCTTCAAGCTCTACCCCAGTCAATACGGGACGCATTTTGTCATCGCCGCGGCGCTGGATGCACGACAGGGCTGGGACGGGCGTTCCGCGATCCGGCAGCTCGAGGTCACGGCGCCGGCCATGGCCTATGCCGACCGGCCGCTGCCGGCGAGCGGGCTCGCGGGCAAATTCAGCTTTCAGTATTGCGCGGCGGCGGCGGTGCTCGACGGTGCGGTGAGCGTCGGCAGTTTCGCGGATGCACGGCGATTTGCCCCGGATCTGGCCGCCTTGCTGCCGCGC